>CAZBOC010000173.1:4967-6265 GCA_964493225.1 uncultured Caulobacterales bacterium
CTCGCCCCGATCGTCACGCGCCGCATCGGCAAGAAGCGCGGCGCCATCATTATCGGCCTCATCGCTTTTCTCGGCGCGCCCCTGCCGATCTTCCTGCGCGTCATCGGCGTCCTGCCGGAGAACGGCGACCCTTTCGTCTATCAGCTCGTCCTTGTCACCAACATCATCGACCTCGGGCTGATCATCTGCTTCCAGATCCTCATGTCGTCGATGATCGCGGACCTCGTCGAAGCGAGCGAGTTGAAAACCGGCCGGCGTTCGGAAGGCCTCTTTTCCGCCGCCGTCACCTTCATCCGAAAATCGGTGCAGGGCTTCGGCCTAATCACCGCCTCGTTCGTTCTGCATCTGGCGCGTTTTCCCGAAGGGGCCGGCGTCGACGAGGTGCCGGAGGGCGCGCTCTGGCGCCTCGGCGCCTATTTCGTCCCGACGATCCTGACTTTCTGGATGATTTCGATCGCGATCATTTCAACCTACCGGATCGACCGGTTCGTGCACGAAGAAAACCTGCGCCGCCTCGCCGCGCGCGCCTCGGGCGCCTCGGGCGCAGACATGTCGGGGAAGGCGTAACACCAAACGCCCGAATGAAAGACCTTTGGACCTTTGGCAAGCGCCACTGCGCACCCGCGCTTATGGGCGGAAGTCCGCAATTTTGATGAGCCAAAGTTTCGGGCCTTTGATACAAGCCCTCAAGGGTCCAATCGCGCGCGACCGCAAAGCAGCAGAAGGCGCGATGCGGTGATTGCTCCGGCGGTTGGCGCGCGGATTTCAGGTTCCTTTTGGTGCAAGCCGGACCCCGGGGGGCCTGTTCGTTTCAAACCAGCCGCGAGCGCTCAACCGTCGCTTTGATGAACGAGGCGAACAGCGGGTGCGGCTCGAAGGGGCGCGACTTCAGTTCCGGGTGGAACTGGACGCCGATGAACCAGGGGTGGTCCGGGATTTCGACGATCTCGGGCAATGCCCCGTCGGGCGAGAGGCCGGAGAAAACCATGCCCTTCTCCGCCAGCGGCGCGGCCCAGGCCATGTCGACTTCGAAGCGATGGCGGTGGCGTTCGCGGATATCCGTTGTCCGGTAGATCTCCGCAACCCGGCTGCCGGGCTCAAGCCGGGCGGGATAGGAGCCGAGTCGCATGGTGCCCCCGAGATCGCCTGTCGCGCGCCGCGTCTCGCGCACGTCGCCGCGCGTCCACTCCGTCATCAGGCCGACAATGGGACTGCCGCCGGCGCCGAATTCCGACGACGTCGCGTCGGTCACGCCGAGGAGGTTTCGCGCCGCCTCGATCATCGCCATCTGCATGCCG
>CAZBOC010000174.1:0-6248 GCA_964493225.1 uncultured Caulobacterales bacterium
GCGGCGCGTCATAGGCGGTCCGGCAGACGACCGGCTCGCCGCCCTTGCGCGCCGCAATGTCCGCCGTCGTCAGGCGTCTCGTCTTGGATTGGGCCGACATCATTGCTCCGCTTCGCGCAATCGGGCCGGACAGCCCATTCCGGGCCTCAGCCGCGCGCTCTTTTCCTTAGCCGACGCGCCGTCCCGTCACCTCGGCGCGACGAGGGCGACCCCGGCGATATAGGGGTGGAGATAGAAGAACACCACCGCATAGGCGAGGAGACCGGCGACGATCGCGATTGCGTCGTTGCGGACGGGTCCGGCCGCGCGGGTCGGCGCGCCGCGGCGCTTGACGGCGATCCGGTCGACGACGCCATAGGCGAGAAACGCGCCGAACAGCGCGATCGAGCGCACCTCGCCGTTGGACAGGAGATGGGCGAACGCCCAGATCTTCACCGCCGCCAGCATCGGATGTTTGGCCGCGGCGGCGATCCTGCCGGCCGGCAAATAGGCCGCCGCAAGCAGGATGAACGCGATCAGGTTCAGGAGATATGTGACGTGCCGCGTCCAGGCGGGCGGCGTATAGACGATGGCGGCGCTGGCTTCCGGCCAGCCGAGCACGATAAGCGCGAAGCCGGCCAGCGCGACGAGGGAATAGACCCCCTTGTAGCCGCGTTCGCCCATCGCCCCGACAAGGGCCTCGCGTCCGCCTCGCGCGAAAGCGGTGAAAAGATGCGTTGCGAAAAAAAGAACGAGACCCGCCAGAAAGATCGCCATTCACGCCCCCTATTCGCCGTCGAAGGCGACCAACGTGACGACGTTCATACCCCGCGCACGCAGTTTCTCCGAGCCGCCGAGGTCCGGCAGATCGACGACGAAGGAACAAAGCGCCACTTCCGCCCCGGCTTTCTCCAGAAGATTGACCGCGGCGACGGCCGTCCCGCCCGTCGCGATCAGGTCGTCGACGAGAACGACCCTTTCGCCCCTTTCAACAGCGTCGATATGAATTTCGACCTCGTCCACGCCATATTCAAGCGCGTAGCTTTCGCTGAGCGTTTCGAACGGCAGCTTGCCCTTTTTGCGGACCGGTACAAAACCCACGGACAACTGATGGGCGATCGCGCCCCCGAGGATGAACCCGCGGGCCTCCACGCCGGCGACCTTGTCGATCTTCCCGCCGGCGACGGGCTGGACCATTTCGTCGACGGCGCGGCGAAACCCGCGTGCGTCGGTCAAGAGCGTGGTGATGTCCCGGAACATGATCCCGGGCTTTGGATAGTCAGGGATCGTGCGAATAACCGATTTCAGATCCATGGCGTGAGACGCGCCCCCGTTGAATTGAGAAGACGCGAGAATGGCCCATGCCGGGCGGCGTCGCAAGCGAGGCGAGCCGTCCCGAGCCGGCTCGGCCCCGGTCTATTTCGAGATCGAGAGCTGTAGGAGGTCGGTGGTGATCGCCGAGAACGCGGCTTCAAGCTGGACCGAATCAGCGGCGTCGAAATATCCGCCGTCGAGGGATGCGCAGTCGTTCAGCATGGTCTGCGTGTCCGTGTCGTCGACCTCGAAGGCGATCGTGTAGATCCGGACCTCGTCGGTCTTGATCTCTTCGCAAAGCTTGCTGACGATCGCGTTGGCGTCATAGACGCTGTCGCCGTCATGATCGGGATAGGAAGCGGATACCGTGTTCGCGCCGTCGGTCAGGAGGATCAGCGCTTTCACGCCTTTCTCCGTGTTGATCTCCTCATAGGTCCGTCCCTCGGGGAACGGCTCCTTGCCGGATAGAATGCGCCGCCCCCAGACGAGGCCGCCCGGGATGTACGTGTTTCCTCGCGCCGTCATGGCGTCGATCCTCGTCGTGACGCTTGACTTCGTGCTTGTCAGGGCCAGCATCGGCTGCGGGCAACCGGCGCCGACGATGCCCGGGACGGGATCGACGCTGTCGACGAAATCATCCTTGTTGAGAGGGTAATTGCGCGATCCGACGCAGCCGTTCCACGTCGCCCCGCCATCGTCGTCATCGTCGTCATCGTCGCCGCCACCGGAACCGGCCACCAGCTCCACCCAGTCCTCGACGGCCTTCTCCGTCCCGATATTGGCGTAGACTCCGAACGGGACGAGCCCAATCCTGACATCCAGCGAGGCGTCCCTGAAGAGGGCGTTGACAAGGAGTTCGGCCGCATCCTCCAGCGCGGTCAGCTTGTCGCCCGCCATCGAGCCCGTATTGTCGAGAACCATCGCGACTTCGACCGGCCCCGCCGGCTTGGCCTTCGCCTCGGTTTCGATTGTAAACGGAATATAGTCCTTGCCGGCGACCCCGAGGATCGAGGTTTTCGTCCGACCCGTGATCGTCAGCGTGTAAGTGTTGCTGGACGCGTCATGGACGAAATCGAACGTGTCGACCGTGAGGCCGCCCGGGGCGTCCTGATTGGCGTCGAAAAAGCGCCGCGCGACGGTCTCCGCCTCGCCCTGCGTCACTTCATCGTCGAGAATGATCGCGCGCGCGGCGGCGAGCACGCCGGCGTCGGCGGATTGGACGAGGTCGCCCCTGAGACCGGTGTGTCGGAGAATGTCGACCGCGACGCCCGCAGCCAGAAACAGCGGAAAGATGATGAGGCCGAACATCATCGCGACGTTCCCGCCGCGCGCGCTGTGAAAACCGTAATGTCCAGTGCGCCCCATGCTCGCCATCCCGTCCCGGAGCCGTCCCGTCGGCCCGCAGAGCCGAGGCTACGCCGGGGCCCATTAAGGATTTGTTGACGGGCGCGACGGCGCGCGCGCCGCGAACAGCGAGGCCATCGCTGCTATTTCGAGAGCGCAAGCTGCGCGAGTTCGACGGTGATGGCGGAGAACGCCGCTTCCAGCTGGTTCGAATTCTCCGCATCGAAATAGCCGCCGTCGGCGCTCGCGCAGCCTCGCATGAGACTTTCGGTGTCCGCGTCGTCGACTTCGAAAGCGATCGCATAAATGCGGACGTCATCGTCGACGATCGCGTCGCAGAGATCTTCGGTCAGTTCATCCGCGTTGTACGGATCGTCGTCGTCATGCTCCGGGAATGTCGCCGAACGCGTATTGGCGCCGTCCGTCAGAAGGATGATCGCCTTGAGCCCGTTCCGCATCGCGATCTGATCGTAAGTAAAGCCCTCGGTGAACGGCGCCTTGCCCGACAGGAGGCGCCGTCCCCAGACGAGCCCCCCTGGAATATAGGTGTAGCCCGTCGCCTCCATGTCGTCGATGACGCCGACGAGAGCGGACTTCGACGTCGTCATGGGGAAGACAGGCTGCGGACAGTCGACATTCGCGACGCCAGGCGCGGGATCGAGGCTGTCGACAGCGTCGTCGCGATTGAGAGGGGCGTTGCGCGATCCGACGCAGCCGTTCCACGTCTCGCCGCCGGCGAGCGCCGGCGCGTCCACCCAATCCGCCGTCCCGTTGGCCGCCCCGACGTTCACATACTGACCAAAGGGCGCGAGGCCGACCTTGAACCGGCCGCTGTCGTCGGCGAGCAGAGCGTTGGCGAGGATTTTCGAGGAGGACTTCAGCGAAACAAGCTTGTCGCCCTCCATCGAGCCGGTGTTGTCAAGGACCATGACGACCTCCACCGGACCCTCGGGCTTGGCCTTCGCTTGCGTATCGATCCTGAATTCCAGCGCGTCGCGGCCGACGACGCCGAGGATGGCCGTCGGGATCGAACCCGTGATCGTCAGCGCGTATGTTCCCGCGTCGGCGTCATGGTCGAAATCGAAACTGTCGATCGAAACTGCGCCGTTATCGCCGTTGGCGTCGAAATAGCGCCGCGCGAGGGCCTGCGCCGCGTCTTCGCCGAAATCGGCGTCGAGTATCATCGCCCGGGCGGCCGCGAGAACGCCGGCGTCGGCGGACTGGACGAGATCGGCCCGCGTCGCGGTGGCGCGCAGCATGTCGACGGCGCCGCCGGCGGCCGCGAATACCGGGAGGATGAAAAGTCCGAACATCATCGCGACGTTTCCGCTCCTGTCGCGGCGAAATCGCCGGCGGCGAGGTGCGGAGCGCGAGGCGTCCGGGCGACGGCCCGCAATAAGGCTTCGGCGGCGATCGTCATGCGTCATGGGATCTGAGGACCTTCATTCGTTGACGGGCGTCCCGTCCGGAGACGGGCTGGCGCGTTCGGCGTCCGGTTGCGAAACATGGAACGTCCCATCGCAAGAGCCCCGCCAAACCGGCTTGGAGCGGCGCGCGCCTCCCCCGCCCGCGGATTTGCAATGCAGGCGCGGTTCGGACATTCTCGCGCGCCGTTGGAACGAAGGCGTCGAACAGGCTGCGCCGAGGAGGATTACCGTGAGACATTTGACCCTTGCCGGCGCAGCCGCGCTCGCGCTTTGCGCCTGCGGCGCCGAAAACAGCGACCGGCGCGGCGAAGCCTCTGCGCAGGCGGCGCCGTCCGCCTCCGGCGAAGCGCCTGAAGCCGACGCGCGCGAGGCGTCCGGGCCGGAGCTCGGCCGCTGGGGCGTGGACATCGGACAGATTGACGAAAGCGTAAAGCCGGGCGACGACTTCTACCGGCATGTCAGCGGCCGGTGGCTGGATAGTTTCGAGATACCGGACGAGTTTTCAAGCTACGGCTCATTCACCGTGCTTTTCGAACGTTCCGAAGAGCGCGTCAGGTCGATTATCGAAGACGCCGCCGGCATGGGCGCGCCGCAGGGCTCGCTCGAACAAAAGATCGGCGATTACTTCGCGAGCTTTATCGACGTCGACGCAATCAACGAGAATGGCCTCGCGCCGGTTTCGGCCGATCTGGCGAGAATTGCAGACCTTGCGACGATCGAGGACGTCGCGGCGGCCATGGCGGACCCGGCGCTTCAGACGAACACGCTCTTCCGGATGTATGTCGGCGTCGACGCGAAAGAACCCGACCGCTACATCACCTATATCGGCCAGTCGGGCCTCGGTCTTCCGAACCGGGAATATTACGTAGACCCGAAATTCGCTGAAAAGAGCGAAAAATACAAATCCTATATCGCGCAGGTGTTCGCCCTGGCCGGCGTCGACGGCGGGGAAGGGAACGCCGAAGCGATCCACGAACTGGAGACGAAGATCGCAGCGATCCACTGGGAGCCCGCGAAACGGCGCAATCGCGACCTCACCTACAACAAGAAGAGCCTCGACGAGTTGAAGGCTTTCGCGCCCGGCGCGCCGTGGGAGTCGATCATGAAGGCGGCGGGCCTGCAGGAGGAGACGATCTTCATCCTGCGCGAGGATGACTCGGTTCAGAAGCTCGCCGCGCTGCTCGCGGAAACGCCGGTCGAGATCTGGCGAGACTATCTGGCCTTCCACCTTCTCCGCCGCGCGAGCGACATCCTGCCGACCGAATTCGACGAAGCGAATTTCGCGTTTTACGGCACCGAGCTGCGGGGCACGCCGAAGCAGCGCGAACGCTGGAAACGCGGCGTCGCCGCCGTCAACGCCGCCCTCGGGGAAGCTGTTGGAAAGGTTTATGTCGATCGCCACTTCCCCGGATCCTCCAAGGCCCAAATGGAGGAGCTCGTCGCCAATCTGCGTCGCGCCATGGACGAGCGCCTCGACCAGCTTCCCTGGATGGGCGAGGAGACGAAAGAAGCCGCCCATGAAAAGCTGGCGAAGTTCACGCCGAAAATCGGCTACCCTGAAAAATGGGAGGACTACGCCGACCTTGAAGTCACGCGCGGCGATCCGTACGGCAATTACCGGGCGAGCGCGGTCTGGCGCTGGACCGACCAGATCTCGAAACTCGGGCAGCCGATCGACAAAACCGAATGGGGCATGAACCCCCAGCGAGTGAACGCCTATTACAGCTCAACGCGCAACGAGATCGTGTTCCCGGCGGCCATCCTGCAGCCTCCGTTCTTCGATCCGCAAGCGGATGACGCGGTCAATTACGGCGGCATCGGCGCGGTGATCGGCCATGAGATCGGCCATGGTTTCGACGACCAGGGACGCAAATCGGACGGCGACGGGCGGCTGCGCGACTGGTGGACAGCCGAAGACGCGGCTGCATTCCAGAGGCTGGCGAACCGGCTCGGCGCGCAATATGCCGAGTACGAACCGGTTCCCGGCTTCAAGGTGAACCCGGACCTCACCATGGGCGAGAATATCGGCGACATTGGCGGCCTCGCCATGGCCTATTACGCCTACAAATTATCGCTCAATGGCGAGGAAGCGCCCGTGATCGACGGCTACACCGGCGACCAGCGCTTTTTCATGGCCTGGGCGCAGGTCTGGAAGCGGATCGTCCGCGACGACGCCTTGAAGAA
>CAZBOC010000175.1:0-6185 GCA_964493225.1 uncultured Caulobacterales bacterium
ACTTCCCCGGCGATCAGCGCGGGCGCGCCATGGCGATTTATTCGTTCGGCATTCCGATCGGTTCGGCCCTCGGCATACTTCTCGGCGGCGTCCTGACGAGTCAACTCGACTGGCGCGCGGCGTTCGTCATCGTCGGCGCCATGGGCCTGCTGATCGCGCCGGTCTTCCGACTGACGGTAAGGGAACCGGAGCGCGGCGTTCACGACCTGCCGGGCGCGGCGGCGACGCCCGCGCGCGTCTCAGACGTTGTCGCGACGCTCCTGTCCAAGCGCAGCTTCTGGGGGCTCTCGCTTGGCGCCGCGAGTTCGTCGATGATGGGCTACGGTTTGATCTTCTGGCTGCCCTCCTTCTTCATCCGCAGCTTCGGCGAAAGCCTGCCGCAATTCTTCGCGTGGGCGCCGTCCTGGATTGCGCCCGAGGGGGCGGGGCCTGTTCTTTACGCGTCCTATTTCTACGCGACGATGCTGCTGGTCGGCGGCAGCGCCGGGATCTGGTCCGGCGGCGGCCTGGCCGACCGCTACGGGCCGGAAGACAAGGCCGCCTATGCGCGGCTTCCCGCCTTTGCATTTCTGGCGACCCTGCCATTCTTCATTGTGGGCGTGACCTCGACAAGCCTTTGGGCGGCGCTGCCGGCCTTTCTCGCGCTCCAGGCGCTTAGCCTCGTGTGGCTCGGTCCGGTGATCACCGCCTTCCAGCACCTTGTTCCGCCTAATATGCGCGCGACAGCCTCGGCGGTTTTTCTCTTCATCAACAATCTCATCGGCATCGGTCTCGGCAACCTCGCAATCGGCGCCATTTCCGACGTGCTTTACGCAAGGCTCGGCGACGAGTCCCTGAGATACGCCATTCTGTGCGGGACCGTGTTTTATCTAATCGCCGCCGTCCTTCTTTTCGTTACGGCGCCGCGCCTGCAAAGCGACTGGGAATCCTGAAGGCCGCCCGCGGTCTGATCGACGGGAGCTTATCGGGCGTCTAGGCCTTGGCCCTTTCGTCAGAAGGAATAAAGAGCGGCCCTGCGGCCGTGACGCAGTCGGACGCTTGCGGGCTCAACGCCCGCCTTGTTTCGTCGGCGGCGCATCCCCCTCGTCGGGCCGGGCGTCAAGCGCCGCGAGCGCTTGTGAGATGCGCGACAAAAGCGCCGCGTCGCCATCGCCCATACCTTCTTCCGCAGCAACCATCCGTTCACGGAGATCATACTCCCACTGACGAAGAACGGCGATCTTTTGCGTTCTCGAAAGGGCCTTGGACCGGACAATCGCTTCAGGCGTTCGGCGGTCAGGCCCATCTTCGGCGAAGTCGTGAATGTGAACGTCGCCCGCGGAATGGGTCTTCAGGATGCGCATCACCTTCGCTTCGTCATTGCGGTCCCAGACCCGGACCCACAGGAGAATGCCGCCGCGTTCAAGCTGTTCCGCGATATGGCGGCCATGCTGTTCGCCGATCATCTTCGCCAGGACGGCGCCGAACGCACCGCCGACGCCGGCGGCCCCTGCGGCGGCGGCCAGCGCGAGCGAGAGCGGACCGCCGGCGGCGATCGTTCCGCCTGCGGCGAGAACGCCGGCGAGATACATCGGAGCCCCGATGACCGCGCCTTCGGCGCCGCCGATGGATTCGCGCGAAACATAGGCCGCATGCGTCGTTCCTGGATCGTCCTCCAGATTCTCGACACGCTCATAGGATCGGCTGAGTTTGCCGACGACCGTCTCTTCGCGGGCGAGGATGCTCAGGTCGGCGCGATCGAAACCCGCCGTCAGCAGATCGTCGATGGCAGCTTCCATTTGTTCTTCGCCGTCAAAACGCGCAACGGCCTGCCTCAGGGCCGTGGGGACGTCCGCCATTTTTTCTCCTCAGTCTGTGTCACGCCTGGCTCCGCTCGTCGAGCGGCGGGGCGCCGCCGGGCCGACATCGATCCGCTGCGGTTCACTCGCGGTCAGGACATCGTCGCGCGCCAGGCGCCCGCCGATCCCAAAAACACGTCGACCTGACCAAACCCCCGCGCACGAAGGAAGGAAGCGGCGATCGCCGCGCGAACGCCGCTGCCGCACATCGCCGTAATCGGCTGCGAGGGGTCAAGTTCGCCAATGCGATCGGGCAATTCCCCGACGTAAATGGAGCGGGAGCCTTCGATTGAGAATTCGGCGACTTCGTCTCGCGACCGGACGTCGAGCAGCGACCATCCGCCCGAAGCCTCCTCAAGCCGGCGCTTGACGGCGTGGACGTCGACGACCGGCATGGCGGCGAAATCCCGGCCGGCCGCAGCCGCCGCGGCGATCGACGGTGCGACGCCGACGACGCCGTCGATCCCCATCCGGCTCAGTCTTTTGACGGCCTCACGCGCCTCGGCGGCGTCAGCGCAGGAAAGGATAAACTCGTCCTGCTCATTCAGGAACCAGCCAGCGAATGACGCCATCGCATCCAGCGGCAAAGAAAGCGCATTCGGATAATGCGCCCCCAGGAATGCGGGCGTGGCGCGCGTATCCACGATCCACGCCGCGCCTTCCTCCTGCATCTGACGCAGCGACAGGGGCCGAGGACTGAAAACCCGCGTCGCCGGCGGACCGCCTTCGAGATTAAGGCGCTCCATCAGCCGAAAATACGGCGGCCGGTAGTGGCGCTCGGCGACCTTGGCCCCGATGAAGGCTGTTTGGTCGAGAGCCAGCTTCGCGTTGTGCGCGCGTTCGTAACCGATCGTCGAGAATTCCCGATCAGCCATTCCGGCCCCGCATACCGACCCAGCGCCGTGGGCCGGATAGACGACCGCCTGATCGCCGAGAGTCAGAATTTTCTGTAGACTGTCGAACAACAGCCCGGCGACCCTCTCTGCTTCATCGGGATAGAAATCCGTCCGCCCCACATCTCCGACGAACAGGGCGTCGCCGGTGAAGACGCCGACAGCCTCGCCGCCGGTCGTCTCGTCGTAAATCGCGAGGGAAATGCTGTCGAAGGTGTGACCCGGCGTTTCGATGACTTCAAGACGCACGCCGGCGAATGTGAATTTCTCGCCTTCGCGCGCAGTCCTCGCATATTGCACGTCGCCATCGGCGTTCGGACCGTGCCAGACCGGCGCGCCGGTCATTTCTGAAAGCGTTTTCGCGCCGGATACGAGGTCTTCGTTGCGATGGGTCTCGAAGATGTGAGTGATCGCCGCGCCGCGCGCCGCCGCTTGCTCAATGTAGATTTCACAATCGCGGCGGGGATCAATGACCGCGGCCTGCCTTGCGTCGCCGATAATGTAGGAATAATGGGCGAGTCCCTTGGATTCGATTTTCTCAACAAACATGCGTCAGGCCGGCTCCCTTGAATTCGTTGAATTTCGTTTCGCAGGCGTTCACCTGCAGATATAGCCCCCGTCGATCACGAGTTCGCTCCCAGTCACGAATTTGGCGTCGTCCGAAGCAAGATACGCAACGCCGGCGGCGATGTCGTCCGGTTCGCCGACATGGCCGATTGGATGGCGCGCGTCGAGTTCGGCTCGAAAGGCCTCGACGCCCTGGCCGGAATCCTTGGCCAACTGCTCGACCAGCGGGGTCCAGATAAAACCAGGGTGTACTGAATTGATCCGGATGTTGTCCTTGGCGTAAAGCAGGGCGTCGGTCTTGCTCATTTCCCGTACGGCGCCTTTCGATGCATGGTATGGAGGAATGTCGGGCGCGCCGATAATGCCGTAGATCGACGACAGATTGACGATGCTTCCCGCTCCGGCGCGCCGCATCAAGGGCACGGCGTGCTTGACGCCGAAAAACACTCCGTTGACGTTCACGTCGATCACCTTCGACCACTCTGCTGCATCGAGTTCGTCCGTAGGCTTGTTCGCTCCAGCGATCCCTGCATTGTTGACCAGCACGTCGAAGCGACCCCACTTTTTCTCTGCTTCGGCGAAAACCGTTTTGACAGCTTCTTCATCTGTGACGTCCAAAGACCAGAACGCGGCTTCGCCGTCCGCATCATTAATCTCGTCACTGACTTTTCGCCCTTCATCATCAAGGATGTCGGTGACGGCGACTTTCGCGCCTTCTTCCGCAAGCCGACGGCACGTCGCTGAGCCGATCCCGAGTCCGCCGCCTGTAACGAGGCAAACCCTGTTTTCAAGTCGTCTCATTTTCTCCCTCCCTCAGAGAAGGCCTGTGTCGTAAGGTTGAAGGGACTGAATTTCCTCAAAGCTGAGATTCGTGCGGAATTCGCCGTCGCGAAACCCGACAGCGTGCGCGGGCGCCGCTCGGCGATCAGTCGAGAAAAGCGCGTCCTCAACGGAGCCGATCACGAAATGCGTGATCATTCCGGTTTCGGGATGGATCAGCAGATCCTCGATTTCATAAAGGGCCGGTCCCTTCAATTCGAGCCGGGATTCAAGGACGCGCGAAACCAGACGGCGTTGGGCTTCGTCCGCAGCGATCGTGATTTCCTCCGGTCCAAGCACAGGCTCGCCGGTGTCCATCCGGACATCTATCTCGCCGACATCGGAACCGCTCTGAAGGTCGATCGCGTTAAAACTCACAAATCCGTCCTCCAAATAGACGTCCCAAGGCATGGGCATCCGGTTGGCGGTAAAGAGGACGTACTCGATTGCGTCGGACTGTTCGTTCAGTATGAGATTTCCAACTTTCGCTACCGGATTGAGGCCGGTTGTCAGATCGCCGCGCAGAAGCTCGCTCGCGCGAACCGTCTCCCGCCGCATGTCCGACCATGCCGAAAACGCCTCGGAAGAAGTCTGATCGGGCTGCGCGACGGCTGGCGTCGCCGCCGCCACGACCGATGCGGCCGCAACGCTTCTGAAAAATCTTTCACCGAAACTTCGTCTTGTCATGTTCCTTCTCCTCCTGGATTACATTGTCTTACCGTGAAGCCCGGGTCGTGGCGCGAAGCCTGATCGTTCGAAGCGGGCGAACCGGGCGTCGCGCGACCGAAAAGGCCAGCAACAGTACCTCACCTCATCCGAACGGGCCTCGTCTGAAAGAGGTTTCGCGTTCTACGATCGATTATCGGACAGCTTTGCGCGCCATCTGAAAAAACGATCAGTAAGTATCATCAGCAGACAAACCGGTGAGCAGGCTGACTGTCCCTGCGAAGCCATGTTCCGGGTCACGCCTCGCCTCCCTCGTTTCGTCTCTTGCGCCGCCTCGCGCGGCCACGTCTCCCGCGCGCAGTTACGAACCATACCAGCCACCCGAAACCGATAATCAGGAGAAACACCTCCACCAAGGGCACCACGGCGGCGATGAAGCGGTATCGGTCCGCGAAATAGTCGGCGAAGGGAATTGCGACCGCAAGGAAACCGGCGAGAAATACCGTCAGCCCAACCCATATTCGAAAGACCCATCGCCGATGGGGGCCAGCTGCTTTACGTGTCGAATGTTTGACCATCATCCTGACCCGGTTCCTTATGATCCGCATGATAGCCGCATCGATTGCAGCAGGGCTTGATCTGAATTAACGGCCCGCAAGCGCCCTCAGAGATTTCAGACCGAATACCGCTTGGCGTCATGCAGATAGGTGATCCGGTCGCGCCGTCGCGGCTTCAGCGCGTCGCCATAGTGGTGATTTGGCAGAGCCGCCAATCCGAGTTCGTCAAGCGCGTGAAGCATGGCCGCGCGATCCTTGCCTTCAAGGCCGACGGTCAGAAAACGTCCGCCCAGGAAGCGGGCGATCGTCGCCTCGGCGCGGCACCCTTCAAGCTCGAACAGGGCCCGCGACTTTCGCACTGTACGCAGCGCAAGGAACGGCGCCGTTTCAGTAGATCTCGCAAGAAGGTGCGCCGGCGAAATCCGGGCGGCCGCATCAAGGCCGTTCGAGATTTTCAGGGAACGGGCGAGGCGCCAGGCCGTGTCTCGATCGAGGGGGAATGCCGCTGAAACAGCCATTCGCCAGTGTTGCAACGGCCATTCGAGGTAATCCAGCGCCTTGATTTCAAGCCGTTCCCCGTCCCGCAGCTTCACCAGAATCCGGTTGCTTTGAGGAGAGAGGAGATAAATATCGGTACGCGTCTCACAAGTGCTCAAAAAGCCGTATGCCGAAAGACGTCCCAGTGCGGGGGAAGGCGACCGTGGCCAGCACCGGAACTCATATCGGCCGGCGGCGGCCGCGCCGCGGGCCCTATCTGAATTGCAAATGGGGGCCGTCAATATCCATAAGATCCCTATCGCAAAGATCCCCCGCCCCGGGCCACGGCGCGCAGTCCCATAACGCAT
>CAZBOC010000176.1:0-6076 GCA_964493225.1 uncultured Caulobacterales bacterium
CCGCCGCCAGCGTAAAGCACCCCGCCGCGATGGCCCTCAAGCCAGTCGACGGCGCCGATCTCGGTTTCGATCCGGCGCGCCGCGGCGGCCCGGCCGGAACCGAAATCCTGCATCAGGCGCAGCGGCCCGAGGGCGAGGCTGACGCTCTCGCCGATGCGGCGCCCGCGCACGGCCGTCAGTTCGAGGCTGCCGCCGCCGAGATCGCCGACAACGCCGTCCGCATACGGCATATAGGAAAGGGCGCCCATCGCCGCGAGGGCGGCTTCGCGCTCGCCGGCGATGACGTCAACGTCGAAGCCGAGTTCCTTGACCTTGTCGACGAAGGCCGCCCCGTCCGACGCATCGCGCACGGCCGCGGTCGCGATCACGTGGGTCGGCGGGTCGTCATGCTCGTCCACGAGCCGGCGGAAGCGCGCAAGCGTGGAAAGCGCGGCGTCGACCGCTGCGGGGTTCAACGCGCCGTCGGGGCCCATGTCGCGGCCGAGGCCGCAAAGCGCCTTCTCATTGCAGATCGCGGACGGCGCCCGCTTCGGCCCGTCGTAAACGACGAGGCGCACGGAGTTCGATCCGATGTCCACGACCGCCCGCCTCTGGGGCCTGTTCAACCGCGCGCGTTCGCTCATCAGCCCAACCCCTGATCTCGCGCTCCGAGTGTTCTACTGGCGCGGCGTCAGCGCCTTCGGCGCGTGATACTCGATTGCGGCGCCGCGTCCGGAAAGGCTCGGATTGATCATCATGTAGGTGTGCACATTGAAGGGCGCGGCGCTCTTGGGCGCCTCGACACGCACATAGCTTCCGTCGGCTTTCATGCGCCAGCTCTGCGCCTCGTCGTTCAGATTGGCGACCATGATCTGTTCAAGGATCTGGCTGTGGACCGTTTCGTTGTGTATCGGACAGAGCACCTCGACGCGCCGGTTCAGGTTGCGCGGCATCAGATCCGCAGAGGAAATAAAGACTTTCGCCCCGCTGTTGGGCAAGGGCGCGCCGGCGCCGAAACAGTAGATCCTCGCATGCTCGAGGAAACGCCCGACGATGCTCTTTACCCGGATGTTCTCCGACAGCCCCTTCGCGCCGGGCCGCAGGCAGCAGATCCCGCGCACGACGAGATCAATCTGGACCCCGGCCTGGCTAGCTTCGTAGAGCTTGTCGATCATGACGCCGTCGACCAGCTGGTTCATTTTCATCCAGACGGCCGCCGGCCGGCGCGCGCGGGCGTGGCGGATTTCATCATCGATCAGGGCGGTCAGCTCGGCGCGCATGTCGATCGGCGCGACGGAGAAACGCTCGAAACCGTCGGGCTTGGCGTAGCCGGTGACGTAGTTGAAGACCCGCGCGGCGTCGCGCCCGATCGCCGGATCGCTCGTGAAGAGGGAGAGATCGGTATAGATCTTCGCCGTGAGCGGATGATAATTGCCGGTTCCGACATGGGCGTAGGTCGCGGTCCTGTCGCCCTCGTGGCGGACGACGAGGGAAAGCTTCGGGTGCGTTTTGTATTCGACGAAACCGTAGACGACGTTGACGCCCGCCCGTTCGAGAGCGCGCGCCCACTGGATGTTCGCCTCCTCGTCGAAGCGCGCCTTGCGCTCCACGAGCGCCGTCACGTTCTTGCCGGCCTCGGCCGCCTCGATCAGCGCCTCCACGATCGGCGACTGTTTCGACGTTCGGTAAAGCGTCTGTTTGATGGCCACGACATCGGGGTCGGCCGCCGCCTGTTTCAGGAACTGCACGACGACGTCGAAGGATTCGTAAGGGTGGTGAACGAGGATGTCCTTTTTCTGGATCGCCGCGAAACAGTCGCCGCCGTGTTCGCGGATGCGCTCGGGAAAGCGCGGCTCGTGGGCGACGAATTGCAGGTCGGGCCGCTCGGAGGGAATGAGCTGGGAAGCCTGGGCGAGGCCGAGAATCCCGTCCACGATGATGACGTCCTGGGCGGTCACGCGCATGCGTTCGGCGATCAGTGACCTGAGGCGCTCGGGGGTCGAAGCGTCGACCTTCAGCCGTATGACGTCGCCGCGGCGGCGCCGGCGCAGCATGGATTCAAAGACGCGGACAAGGTCTTCAGCCTCTTCCTCGATTTCCACGTCGCTGTCCCGCACGATCCGGAAAAGACCCACATTCTTCAGCGTGTAACGCGGGAAGACGCGGCCGATGAACTGCACGATGACTTTTTCCAGCGCGATGAACCTGATCAGCGGCGGATCGTCGACGTCGCTCTCGAAACTCGGCAGCTGCAGGAAGCGCGCGATCTTCAGGGGCAGCGGCAAGAGTTCGGTGAGCATCGACTCGTCAGGGCGCTGCATCTCAAGGCACAGGAAGAAGCCGAGATTGGGGATGAACGGAAACGGATGCGCCGGATCGAGGGCGATGGGCGTCAGGACGGGGAAAATGTTCTCCAGAAACTCCGCCTCAAGCCAGGCGGCCTCGTCCTCGGTCAGTTCGTCCGCCTCCAGCACTTCGATCCGGCTCGCGCGCATCAGCGGCAGGAGCTCGCGCCAGCAGCGCTGCTGTTCGGCGATAAGGCCTGACGTGGCTTCATTGATCAGTTCAAGCTGGCGGGACGGCGTCAGCCCCTCCTGGCTGGGCTCGGTGACGCCCTCGCGGACCTGTCCTTTCAGGCCGGCGACCCTCACCATGTAGAATTCGTCGAGATTGCTCGCCGAAATTGACAAAAACCGGAGCCTTTCGAGCACCGGGTGCGCCTTGTTGAACGCCTCCTCGAGGACGCGCATGTTGAATGACAGCCACGAGAGTTCACGGTTGATGAAGCGGTTGGGGGAAGCGGCGGCGTAGTCTTCGGCTTTGGCTGTCTGTCCGTCGCGCGCCCGCGCAAGAAGGTCCAGCGCGGTCCTGTCCGCCGGAAACGTCGCCTCCTCCCCTTCGCGCGGATCGGCGCCGTCCGGCGCGCAGGCTTGCGAGCCGGCCTCTTCAGCGGGTCGCGTCGGCGCGCCCTGCTCTCCTGAACCCATGTCCTGCGCGATCCCTTCCTGACCGATTCGGCCGCTTGCGTCGGAACACCGCGAGCCTAGGCCCGCGGGCGCGGTTAGAAAAGCGCGTTGATGACGTCGTGCGCAAGATTCCGGGTGATTGACCGCTGTTTTTCCGCAGCTTTTCGGTCCGCGGCCTCAACAAACGCGCCCGCGGCGGCGAATGTGCGAGGCAGTCGCGTCGCGGCGTAGGCGGCGACGCCGGGATGGACGCGCAGCTGGCGGTCGCGGAACAATTTCTGAATGACCGCGCGCAGGAGTTCCTCGTCGGGCTCGCCGAGATGGATCCGCGGCATGGCCTCAAGGCGCGTGCGCAAATCGGGAAGGCCGCGCGCCCAGTCGCCCGGCGCGCCCGCGCCGGCGAGGACCAGCTTGGTTTTCCGCTCGCGCGCCGCCTCCATGATCGCCAATAGACGATGCGGGTCGACGCATCGGTCGGCGTCGTCGATCACGGCGAGGGCTTCCGGCGCCGCCGTGTCGCCGAGCGCCTCCGCCGTGACGTAGATGCCGCCCGCGGGCGAGGTCTCGGCGATGATGCGCGCGAGGTGCGTCTTGCCCGACGCCTCGGGTCCGCAGATCGCAAGCCGCCATTCATCCGGCGCGGCGAGCCAGTTTTCCGCGAAGGCGAGCGCCGCCGCGTTGGTTTCGCTCACCACGAAGTCCTCGCGGCGCCGGCGCGGCGAGCGGGCCGGCAGCGCCAGGACAAGTTGCTCGCGCGCAATCATCAGACGCCAGACTACCCGCTAAACGGGCCGGCCGCCACCCGCGCGCGGCCCCTCCGCGCCGCCTATTGATCGAGATCCTCGATCAGCACCTCTTCGTCCAGCGGCTCCGCCAGGGCGTCGAAGGCGGCGGGCCCCGGATCAGCGGGAAGAATCTCGAAGGCGGCCGCATCGTTGGACTGCGACGCATCGGCGTCGGCCCGCAGGAACTGTCGCCCGCGATAGGCGCGCGCCGTGTTGGGCGTCGCAATGAACCAGCGCTCGCCGGTCTCGGTCCAGAAGCTCAGGCCCTGGCTCTCCATCGCTGTCGCGAGGCGCGAGGGATCGCCGAACACGCGCATGCGCATTTCAGCGCCGCGCCGCGACAAGGCCGAGACCTGCACCGAACCAACCAGCGGCGTCTCGATGAGCGCGGAGCGGATCTGCGCCCATTCACCGACCGACTGAAAAAAGGCCGTGCTTTCCAGATTGATCTCAACGCCATGGTCGATCAGCGTATTCGCCTTCCAGCCGCTGGCGTAGCTGGCGATGGCGCGTTCGATCGCCCGTTCGGCGAGGCCCGGAAAGTCGCCGGACGCCTCGGTCAGGTAGGCCTGGCCCAACACCTCGCCGCCCTCCCCGGCGAACTCGCCCGCCGTCGCCGGCGCGCGCGCTTCCATGGCCCGATTGTCGATGATTGCAGCGAGAGGGTCGGCGGCCGCGCCGGCCGTCGATTCCCGCCAGCCGTTAATGAGGCGCACGCTCAACTGGTCCTGACCCGCCTCCTGGCGCAGGCGCGCATGGGCGACGATAACCTGGCTGACGGCGTAATGTTCGGCCAGGGCCGCGAGGCGCTCCTGATCGAGGTCCAACGCCTGGCGCGCGTCGATGCGCTGGAGATCCTCGAGATCGCCGAGGGGGGCTGTCTTGCGAGTCAGTTCGTGGGTGAACGGGCGGGACTTCCAGGCCGCCATCCACGGGTTTTTTTCTTCCCACAGATAGACAGCGCTATCGGTCTGAAGGACGGGGAGAACGAGCGCCGTACGCGTCTGGGCTTCGCTGTAGGGAATTCGCGCGGCGCGCAAGAGGCGGCGCACCTCGTCTGGCTTGAAGCGATAGGTGATGAGCGCGCGATAGGTTCGCGACGAGCTTTTTTCGCCATAAACGACAAAGCCGCTCTCCAGCGCCACGAGCTGGGCGGGACTGATCGCAACCGGCGCCTTGCCCCCTGGACCCGCCGAGCCCGCCGCCGCCGGTCGGCCGGCGCGCAGTTCCGGCAGGTAGATCCAGTCTTCCTCAACCGTCAACCGCCGCAAAAGAATGTCCATGGCGCGACGGCGCCCTTCGTTCTGGGCGATCCGCTTGGCTTCGCTCGCGCTTTCGCCCTGCGCCTGAACCGGAACGCGCGGGACGACGAAAACATCGCCGGTCTGCGCCAGCGCCGATCCCAGCATTGCGCTGATCGCCGCCAGCGCTGACAAAAAAACCTTGATCATCGGATCTCGCATGCCGCCTTTCCCGTCCGCCCCGCCGCCTGAATACGCGCGGCGGCGCTGTTTCTGGTCTCCCGCCAAGCCGGGTTATACAGCGCGCCGCGACGCGCGTGCACCCCCTCTCCGGTGATCATCGCGGATCACTTGGGCGCTTGCGCCGTCGGTCGGCCCGCGTTTAGACCGGTGCGATGAACGATCCCTATAAACGCGCGGGTGTCGATATCGACGCGGGCGGTCGGCTTGTCTCCGCTATCGTGCCCCTCGCCAAGGCGACCGCGCGCCGGGGCGCGGCCGCCGCGCTCGGCGGCTTTGGGGGCGTTTTCGACGTCAAAGCCGCCGGCTACGCGGATCCCCTGCTGGTTTCCGGCGCCGACGGCGTCGGCACGAAACTGAAGCTCGCCTTCGCAACAGGCCGCCACGACACGGTCGGGATCGACCTCGTGGCCATGTGCGCGAACGACGTTCTGGCCCAGGGCGCCGAGCCCCTGTTTTTCCTCGATTACTTTGCGACCGGCCGGCTCGACGAGGGCGTCGCCGCAGACGTCGTCAAGGGCGTCGCAGAGGGGTGCCGCGCGGCCGGCTGCGCCCTCACCGGGGGCGAGACGGCGGAGATGCCCGGCATGTACGCCGACGGGGAATACGACCTCGCCGGCTTTTGCGTCGGCGCGGTCGAGCGCGGCGACCTCCTGCCGCGCCCGGCGCAGGCGGGCGACGTTCTCATCGGGCTTTCCTCGTCCGGCGCCCATTCGAACGGCTTTTCGCTTATCCGCAGGATCATCGCCGGCGCCGATCTGGCCGCGCCGGCGCCGTTCGACAGCGCGGCGAGCCTTGGCGACGCCCTCCTCGCGCCGACGCGGATTTATGTCCGCTCCGTCCTGCCCCTGATGAAATCGCCGGA
>CAZBOC010000177.1:0-6022 GCA_964493225.1 uncultured Caulobacterales bacterium
CGCCTTCGGGACGGACGCGCCGTCGGCGGACGTTTTTTCCTTGTAGAGACAGATATCAGCGACTTTGCAGGCCGCGCAGTCGGGCGTCCTCGCCTTGCAGACATAGCGCCCGTGAAGGATCAGCCAGTGATGGGCGTGGCGGATGAATTCCGGCGGCGTGATCTTCTCAAGGCCCTTTTCCACCTCCAGGGGCGTTCGGCCGGGGGCGAGACCGGTCCGGTTGGCCACCCGGAATATATGCGTGTCGACGGCGATGGTGGGCTCTGCGAAGGCGACGTTGCACACGACGTTCGCGGTCTTGCGCCCGACGCCCGGAAGTTTTTCCAGCGCGTCGCGCGCGCGGGGCACTTCGCCGCCATAGTCTTCCACGAGGATCCTCGACAGCGCGATCACGTTCTTCGCCTTGTTACGCCACAGCCCTATGGTTCTGATATGCCCGGCGAGGGCCTCTTCTCCGAGGGCGAGCATTTTCTCCGGCGTGTCGGCGACGGGAAAGAGCTTCGCCGTCGCCTTGTTGACGCCGACATCGGTCGCCTGCGCTGAGAGGACGACGGCGACGAGGAGCGTGTACGGATCGGTATAGGAAAGTTCAGTGTCGGGAGCGGGCGTCTTCGCGGCAAGGCGCGCGTAAAGCTCGGCGGCCGCGGCGCGCGTCAGCTTACGGGGCATCGCGGCTGAGCCCTTCCTCGTTGCGAATGCCTCCCGCGGCCCGGAGCCTCAGGGTGACGGCGCGGAACAGAACGGCGCTGGCGATGATCAAAAGCCCGGAAAGGAAAAACGGCGCGCCCGGAAAATAAAGGCCTTCGGCGTCGGTGAACGCGGCGAAGAGCTGCGTCATGATGATGGGCCCCAAAACAACGGTGATCGCGATCGTCGAGGTGATCGCGCCCTGCAGGGCGCCCTGCGCGTAGGGCGGCGCGGCGCGGGTCATCAGGCTCTGCATCGAAGGCGTGACGAACCCGCCGACGCAGCCGACCACGATCCCGGCGTACATCATCCAGCTTTGATCGGCGAAGGCGAAGAAGCCATAGGCGACAAGCCCCGCGCCGAGCCCGAGAAGGGCGGTCGGGACTTCGCCGAGCCGCTTCACGACGGGACCGGTCAGCCCGCCCTGGAACAGGGCGAGGGTGATCCCGTAGAACGTGACCGACAGGCCGATCTGCAGATTGGACCAGTCGAAAACCTCCTTGTTGAAGAAAGCCCAGATATAGACGAGCGACTGGGTCGCGATCTGCATCAGGAAAAACGCGCCGAGAATGCCGAGCACCGCACCGTATTGCGCAATCTCTCCGAGACCGCCGAGCGGGTTCGCCCGACCCCACGCGAAGGCGCGCCGGTTCTCCGGCCGCAGCGTCTCGGGCAGGACGATCCAGCCATAGACCATGTTGATCGCCGTCAGTATGGCGGCGGCGTAGAACGGCGCTCGGGTGTCGATCTCTCCGAGAACGCCGCCGATCGACGGGCCGAGAATGAGCCCGGCCGCGGAGGCCGCCGAGACGATGCCGAAGTTCCGCGCCCGGTTCGCCTCGTCGCTGACGTCGGCGACATAGGCGTTGGCGACGGACCAGGTCGCGCCGGCGACGCCTGCGATGACGCGCCCGAGGAACAGCATCCAGAGGACAGGCGCGAGCGCCATGAAGACGTAATCGACGGCGAGGCCGCCGAGCGCCGCCAAAAGCACGGGTCGGCGCCCGAAACGGTCGCTCAGATTGCCGGCGACGGGGGCGAAGAAGAACTGCATCACCGCGTAGGAGAAAACCAGCCAGCCGCCTACGCCCGCCGCCTCGCCGACCGAGACCGGTGAAAGCTCCTGGATGAGGTCCGGCATGACGGGGATGATGATGCCGACGCCCGCCATGTCGATCGCCATGGTGATGGCGATGAACGTTAGCGCATGTTCGCCGACGGGCTTAGCGGCCATTCAGGGGTTCCGGGTCGATGCTGAAGGCCCTGTTGTGGCGCCTTTGAGAGTTTGCGGCAATTCGCCGGCGCGTCGCCGTTTGTCGACGGGGCCGCGAGCGACTATCTTGCGCGGATGCCGAGCAGCATCGTCATTGAAAACATGCCGCCGCACGCAAAAGGGCGCGCGCGAGACCTGCCCAACCTCGCGTCCGCGTCCGGGTCTGGCGGGGACGGCGCGTTCGAGGCGCTGCTCTACCCGAACCGCTCGCTGCCGAATGTCGGCTTCGCCATGGTGATGGCGGTCGTCATCGGCGCGAATGTCGTCTTCGGGGCCTATTTCTACGCGATCGGCGCCTGGCCCGTCCTCGGCTTCTGCGGCCTCGACGTCTTCCTCGTCTGGCTCGCCTTCAAGATCAGCTATCGCCAGGGGCGGCTCCACGAGCGGATCAGGATCGATGGCGAGGAAATGTGGGTGAGCCGCGTCCTGCCCTCCGGCCACGAGACGCGCTGGCGTCTCGAGCCCTTCTGGACGCAGGTTCTGATCGACGACCCGGTCCGCCACGAGAGCCAGCTGCAACTGCGCTCGAAAGGGCGCTCGCTCGTCGTCGGGGCCTTCCTGTCGCCGCCGGAAAGAGGCGAGCTGGCCGAGGCGATCAGCAAGGCCCTGCGCAGGAGGCGCGCCCCGGCTTGATCGCGTATTACGGCGTCACCCTCCTCATCGTCGCGCTCGCTGCAGGGACTTATCGGCTGTGGGCCCGCCGCGTCGAGGCCGAGATCCGCGAGGGCGCCGCCGACGAGTGGGCGGCGCTGCGCCGCCGGTCGCCCGAAATTCTCGACGGGTACACGCAGGAACGCTTCACAGGCGTCTATCGAAGGGCGCATTTTCCCCGGTTTCCGGGCTACGCGCTGGCGGCCGCCGCCGCGTTCGTCCTCTCCCTGCCCGTCACCCTCGGCGCGTTGAGCGGGGCGGTCTGGCTCGCCGACCGGACCGGGCTTGCACCGTCGCCCTCCGAGGTCGCGCGATACGTGCCGATAGGCGCGCGCAAGCCCGTCGACGTCGGCGCCTGCACGGCCGATTGCCAGATGGTGCTGGCCGAGAATTTCGGCGGGTTCTTCTTTTTCTTCGCGATCATTGCGATCTGGCTGGCGATCTTTGCATTTTTCATGCGCCGCTATTATGCGCGGATGCCGGGAGATTTGCGCGAGGAACTTGTGCGCGGGCGCGCCTGAAGGCGTCCGGCGAAACGGAGGCGGGCGATGGAGTATCTGCACACGATGGTTCGCGTTTCGGATCTGGAACGCGCTCTCGATTTTTACTGCGACAAGCTGGGTCTTCAGGAGCTGCGGCGGATCGAGAACGAAAGCGGCCGCTTCACCCTCGTTTTCCTCGCCGCGCCGGGAGACGTCGAACGGGCGAAGGCGGACAAGGCTCCGCTGGTCGAGTTGACCTACAACTGGGATCCGGAAACCTATGGCGGCGGGCGCAATTTCGGCCACCTCGCCTATCGGGTCGACGATATCTACGCGACCTGCCGGCGCCTGATGGACGGCGGAGTGACGATCAACCGGCCGCCGCGCGACGGGCGCATGGCCTTTGTTCGCTCGCCTGACGGCATTTCCATCGAGCTCCTGCAAAAAGGCGAGGCGCTGCCGCCCGCAGCGCCCTGGGCGGAAATGCCGAATTCAGGAACCTGGTGATCGCCCGCTTAAGGCGTTCGCACCGAAGCCCGCCTTATTGCTTTCTTAATCGCGGGTTCCCATAGATGACAGGTTCCGGAGGGGCCGTTCAATGACTAAATCCGTGCTCGCGCTCGAGGGCGTTTCAAAGCGATTCGGCGGCTTCACAGCCGTCAACGATCTCTCGTTCGCTGTGGAGCGCGGCGAAATCTACGGCTTCCTCGGTCCGAACGGCGCGGGCAAGACGACGACGCTGCGCATGATCCTCGACATCATCAGCCCGACGCGCGGGCGCATAGAGGTGCTCGGCGCGCCTTCCGCGATCCCGGTGCGTCGCCGGATCGGCTATCTGCCCGAAGAGCGCGGGCTCTACCGGAAAATGAAAGCCGCCGCGACAATCGCCTATTTCGCGCGGCTGCGCGGGCTGACGGCTGGCGAGGCCAATCGCCGCGCCCATGAGCTTCTGGAGGAGTTCGGCCTCGGACCCTTCGCGCGCTCGAAGAACGAGGCGCTCTCGAAGGGCATGGCGCAGAAAGTCCAGCTCCTATCGACCATCGCCCATGATCCTGAACTCCTGATCCTGGACGAGCCCTTCTCCGGTCTCGATCCGATCAATCAGCGCACCCTCGAGGACCTGATACGGCGCCTGAAGAACGAGGGCCGCACGATCATCTTTTCAACCCATGTGATGGAGCACGCCGAACGCCTCTGCGACCGCTTTCTGATCATGGCGAAGGCTGAAAAGCGGTTCGAGGGCGACCTCGAGGCGGCCCGCGCGGCGCTGCCCCCGCGCGTCATCATCCGCACGGCCGACAATGTCGAAGGCCTGCGCGCGGCTCCGGGCGTATTGCGCATTACGGCCCTTGGCGAGCCGCGCGAAGGCGGCGAGCGCTCCTACGAGATCGAACTGGCGAAGGACGCGGACCCGCAGCTTGTCCTGAAAGCGGCCGTGTCCGCCGGCCTCAGTCTTTCGCGCTTCGAACAGGGCGGGGCGAGCCTGCACGAGATCTTCGTCGCGATCGCCGGGAAGGAAGCGGCCCCGACGACCGACGCGGAGGCGGCGTGAGAGCCTCCCTGATCATAGCCTGGCGCGAATACCGCCAATATGTTCTCTCGCGCGGGTTCCTGATCTTTCTCGTCATGTTTCCGCTTGGCGTGCTCCTCGGCGGGGCGGCGATGGGCTTCGCCCAGAACGCGCAGCCGGCCCGCCATTTCGTCGTCTTCGACGAGACCGGGCTTTTCGCCGAGGCGATCGACCGGGAAATCGAACTGCGCCGCCTGCGCGGGGCGCTGACCGAGTGGAACGCCTATCTCGCTCTCGCCGCGCGCGAAGACGTTCTTGACGAGGGGCTGATCCCGGAGCCTTTCGGCGACGCGCCGGTCACGACCGCCCGCATCGAGGCGTTCGAAGCGGCCGGCGGTTTCGAGGCGGCGCGCGAGGCGGCGAAACCCTATTTGCGCGACGCCGCGCCGGCCTTTCCGGAGCGCAAACGAACCCTGATCCGCGTCGAACTTCCCCCGGAGGTCGCCTCGGCCGCGAGCCTTGAGGAGGCGGCGGATCGCCTGCGGCCCTATCTCCTCGGCGAAAAACTGACGCCCGGTCTTAGCGGCGCCCCGGTCGAACTCTTCGCCTCGGTTCTCATTCCGCAGGGCTTCGGCGCGCCCGCCGCGGCCGGCGAGGATGCGCCGGAGGCCCAGTACTGGAGCCGCAACCTGACGGACGAATCCCTGAGCGAGGCCATCACGCGCGCGCTCGACACGACCCTGCGCAGGCGTAAAGTCGCCGAGTTCGGTCTCAGCGAGGCCGTCCTCGACGACATCGCCGACACCGAGGCGGAGATCGGGAAGTTCCGGCCCGATCGCAGGGAGGACGCCGCCCTGAGCCTGCGCGACCGAATCGAGGTTTTCCTGCCCGCCGCGCTCACCTACATGCTGGTGGTCGTGATCTTCGGCGTCGGCAATTTGCTCCTGACAAACACGATCGAGGAGCGGTCCAACAAGATCGTCGAGATACTCCTTTCTTCGGTCACCGCCGACCAGCTGATGATCGGCAAGCTGATCGGGATCGGAGCCGTGGGCCTGACCATGCCGACGATTTTCCTCGTCGGGGGCGGGCTGGCGGCGCTGGCCGCGCCGGGCGGCGCCGAGGTCATGGGCGGCATCCTCTCGACGCTTTTCGCGACCCACCTGTTCGCGGTCTATATTTTCTACTTCTTCTGCGCCTATGTGATCTTCGCGATGATATTCCTCGCCATCGGCGCGATCTCGAATTCGCTGCAGGACGCCCAGAGCTATATGGGCCCGGTGACGTTGCTCGTCTTCGCGCCCTTGCCGTTCGTGATCATGATGTATCAGAACCCGAACGGGATCGTCGCCAGCGTTCTGACCTGGATCCCGATCTACACGCCCTACGCCGTCCTGATGCGCGCCGCCTCGGGGCCGC
>CAZBOC010000178.1:0-5977 GCA_964493225.1 uncultured Caulobacterales bacterium
GTCTCGGCGATGATCCGCGTCTTGCCCATGCGCCGGGCGAGCAGGATCTGGCCGAGCACGTTGTTGATCTTGTGGGCGCCGGTATGGTTCAGCTCGTCGCGCTTGAAATAGATCTTCGCGCCCCGCCCGGCCCCGGCGTTTTCGCGGACATGTGCTGTCAGACGCTCGGCGAAGTAGTGCGGCGAGGGCCGGCCGACATAGTGCTTCAGGTAATACGCGAGTTCGTCCCGGAAGGCCGGGTCCGACTTGGCGCGCTCATATTCCGCCTCGAGGTCAAGGACGAGCGGCGTCAGGGTCTCGGCGACGAAGCGGCCGCCGAAAATCCCGAAGCGGCCTTCCGCGTCCGGGCCCGAGCGGTATGTGTTGAGCTGTTCCATTTCGGGGCGGTCATCCTTGCAAAGTATGGCCAGCGGCGTGCGGTTCCGGGACGGCCATACCGGCGGGCTCAGGTTATCAGAGCTTCCCTCGCGGCGCGGACGAATTCAACGATCGCGCCCGCGTCTTTCTGACCGGGCGCGCGCTCAACGCCAGAGGATACGTCGACGCCGGAAAAGCCGGGCGTCGATTTCACGGCGGCGATCGCCTCGGCGACGTTGCCGGGCGTCAACCCGCCGGCGAGGAGCCAGGGCGCCCCGCCTTGATAACGCTCAAGCAGCGACCAGTCGAACGCCGCGCCGTGTCCGCCCGGCCGATCGGCGCCCTTAGGCGGCCGCGCGTCGAACAGAAGCAGATCCGCGACGCCGGCGAAATCGTTCGCTCGGTCGATATCGCCAGCGCCCGCTACGGGCAGCGCCTTCCAGATTTCGACTGCGCCGCCGGACCGGGCGCGAAAGCCGGCGAGATGTCGTGGGCTTTCGCCGCCATGGAACTGAATGGCGGCGGGGTCTATGGCGGAAACGATTTGGTCGAGAAAGGCGGGATCCGGATCGACCGTCAGCGCGACCTTGAAGATCCCGCTCGTTTCGGCTGCGGCCGCGATCCCCGATGCGTCCGTGAGGGCGAGGTTTCGCGGCGACCGGCGGTAAAAGACCAAGCCGATATGCGTCGCGCCGGCCTCGGCGGCCGCCGCAGCCGCCTCGGGGCGATCGACGCCGCAGATCTTGATGACGGACGCGCGGGATCGCGCGCGCGCCACGGCCTCAGGACGCCTTGAGGACGGGAATATTGTCGCCGCTCATATCGTTGGCGGCCGCTCTCATCGCCTCCCGCTCGCGTCGCAGCGCGACCAGCTCCTTGTGCTCGGCGCTCGCCGCGAGGCGCTTGTGGCGCGTCGACGCCCACGATGTCGCGGCGCCCGTGAAAAAGCCGATCAGCAACGTCACGACGAGCCAGACCCACAGCGGCAGCGCTGGCGTCACGACCGACGGGTTCTCGTAGGAAAACGGGTCGAAGCGCACGGCGACGGGGTGGCGGTTCGCCACCAGGAAGAGGACCAGCAAGAGCCCGACGGGCAACAGGACGAGGCGCGACAGCAGCTTTTTCATGACCTTCCTAAAGCACGATTCAGCGCCGCCGGGCAATTCCCGTCGGCCATTGCGCGGGCCGGGACCGGGACCTCAATCGGGGTCCTCGGCGCGACCGCCCGCGCCTGGCGTAAAACGTCCCTCGCCGTTAAGCCGGTCGCGCAGCTCTTTGCCCGACTTGAAAAACGGCGAATATTTCTCATCGATCTGCACCGGTTCGCCCGAGCGCGGATTGCGACCGACGCGGGCGGGCCGGTGTTTTACGGAAAAAGCGCCGAAGCCGCGCAGTTCAACGCGTTCTCCGCGGGCGAGACTGTCGGAGATCTCCTGGAAGAAGATTGAAACGATGCGCTCCACGTCGCGATGGAATAGGTTCGGATTCTCGTCAGCTAGCTTCTGAACGAGTTCGGATTTGATCATGAACTCACCCCCACCCGGCGAACGCGGCGGAAAATGCGGATAGAAATCAGGCGGTCGCCCACGCCCCAACGCGACAGCCATAAAACGCCCTTAATTCAGTCATTTATCCTCGCAAAGCCGGCGTGCGGCGTCAAGGCTGGTTTCTTTGTTTAAGACCTGTCGATAAGGCTGCGTCCGTGACCGAGGGCACTGAAAAGACGACGTTCGGCTTCCGCGAGGTCCGCGCCGAGGAAAAGGAAGGCCTCGTTCGCGCGGTCTTTGATTCCGTGGCGGACCGCTACGACCTTATGAACGACCTGATGTCCGGCGGCGTTCACCGGATCTGGAAATCGGTTCTGATCGACCGCGTCAGCCCGCAGCCGGGGCGCGTTCTTCTCGACGTCGCGGGCGGCACGGGCGATGTCGCCCTCGCCTATCTGAAACGCGCCGACGAGGCCCCTGGGGCCCCGGAACGTCCCCTTGCGCAGGCGCTGGTGTGCGACATCAACGCCGAGATGCTGCGGGCCGGCCGCGCCCGCGACCAAAGCGCCCGAATGGAGCGCCGCCTCGCGCGGGTTTGCGGCGACGCCGAGCGCCTGCCGCTGCCCGACCGGAGCGCCGACGTCTATACGATCGCCTTCGGCATTCGAAATGTCACCGATTTGGAAGCCGCCCTCGCCGAGGCCTATCGCGTGCTGACGCCCGGCGGACGCTTCGCCTGCCTTGAATTCTCCCATCCGATCACGGAAACGCTGCAGACGGTTTACGACGCCTATTCGTTCAACGTCATCCCCTGGCTCGGCGAGCAGGTCGCCAAGGAGCGCGCGTCCTACCAGTATCTCGTGGAATCGATCCGCCGCTTTCCGGCGCAGGAGGCCTTCGCCGCCATGGTCGCGCGCGCCGGCTTTTCCCGGGTGACCTACGAGAACCTGACCGCCGGCGTCGCCGCGCTCCACCTCGGCTGGCGGATCTGATCGATGCTGAACGCTGCGGCTGACTGGCTTCGCCTTGCGGGCGCTGCGTATCGGCTTTCGCGGTTCGACGCGCTGATCCCGCAAGAATTCGCCCATCACCTGCCGGCGCCGCTGCGATTGTTCGGCGCCGCCTCGCGCATCGGCGCAAGGCGGTCGGAGAACGGGCGCGCGCTCCGGCCGGGCGAGCGGCTCGCCGCCGCCTTCGAAAAGATGGGGCCGGCCTATGTGAAGCTCGGCCAGTTCATGGCGACGCGCCCGGACATCATCGGCTTTGAAATGGCCGACGATCTCTCCCGTCTTCAGGACCGCATGCCGTCCTTTCCCCGCGCCGAGGCCGTCGCCGCCATCGAACGCGCCTTCGCAAGGCCGCTAGATAGTCTGTTTGCAGCCTTTTCCGATCCGATTGCGGCCGCCTCGATCGCCCAGGTCCACAAGGCCCGGCTTAGGGACGGGCGCACCGTCGCCGTCAAGGTGCTCCGCCCGGAAATCGAACGCATCGCCGCACGCGAGTTCCGCGCCTTTTCGCGGGCGGCGCGCGCCATCGAAGCGTTCGTCCCCGCAGCGCGTCGCATGGAGCCGGAAAAGTTCGTCGACACGCTGAAATCCTCCGCAGCCGTCGAGCTTGATCTGCGCATGGAGGCGGGGGCCGCCTCCGCCATGGGCGAAAGCCTTCAGCGCAAGGATAAAATCGTCGCTCCGGAGATCATCTGGCCGCTGACGTCCCGCCGCGTCCTGACGCTCGAGTGGATCGACGGCGTCCCCGTAAGCGACCTGGCCGCGCTCGACGCGCAGGGGATCGATCGCAAGGCGCTCGCGGTCAAGATCCTGCGCCTGTTTCTCACGCAGGCCCTCCATGAGGGCTTCTTCCACGCCGACATGCACCAGGGCAATCTGATGATCGACGCCAAGGGCCGGCTCGTCCTGATCGATTTCGGGATCATGGGCCGGCTTGACGAGATGGCGCGGCGCACCTTCGCTCAGATCATCCACGGCTTCATCACGCGCGACTATCAGCACACGGCGCAGGTCCATTTCGACGCCGGTTACATCTCCGACGACCACGACGTCGACGCATTCGCCCAGGCGTTGCGCGCCGTGGGCGAGCCGCTTTTCGGGCGGAGCGCGAACGACGTGGACATGAGCCGCGTCTTGCAGCAGCTCTTCGACGTGACCGATCTTTTCAACATGCGCCTCAGGCCCGAGTTGATCCTCCTGCAGCGCACCATGGTCACCGTGGAGGGCGTCGCCCGGCTTCTTCACCCGGGCGTGAACATGTGGGCGGCGGCGACGCCGATCGTGCGCGACTACATCGAGCGCGAAGTCGGCCCCGCCGCCCACGCCGCGCGGCTGCGCTTCGCGGCCGCCAAGGCCCTTGAACTCGCCCCGCAATTGCCGTCGCATCTGGAGAAGATCGCGGTCGCAGCCGACCGCATTTCCGCGGACAGCCTCGGGCTTTCGGAAAAAACGACGCGCGACCTCGCCGACGCGCTTTCGAAACAGGGGCGCCTGACCCGCGGGGCGCTCTGGTTCGCGGGGAGCGCGGCGATTGTTTTGGCGGCCGTTCAGCTTTTGCGGTAAGGACGGGGCATGCCGGGTCGTTCCGTTCTTCTCATCATCGGCGGCGGCGTCGCCGCCTACAAAAGCCTTGAACTCATCCGCGAGCTCGCCCGCCGGGGGATCCGGACGCGCGCGATCCTGACCGCCGCGGGCGCGGAGTTCATCACGCCGCTTTCCGTAGCGAGCCTGACAGGGGAGAAATGCTACACGGACCTTTTCGACCTCACCGACGAGGCCGAGATGGGCCATATCGAGCTGTCGCGATCAGCAGACCTCCTCGTCGTCGCGCCCGCGACCGCCGACCTGATGGCGAAGGCGGCGAACGGGCTGGCGAACGACCTCGCCTCCACGGCGCTGCTGGCGACCGACAAACCCGTCATGATTGCGCCGGCCATGAATGTGCGCATGTGGGAGCACCCCGCCACTCAACGCAACCGCGAGGCGCTGAGGGCCGACGGGTTCATGGTGGCGGGCCCCGAAGAGGGCGATATGGCCTGCGGGGAGTACGGCCCCGGCCGCATGGCCGAGCCTGTCGCCATCGCCGACGCTGTCGAGAACTGGTTCGCGAGAACAAGCGACGGCCCGCTGAAGGGCAAGCGGATCCTCCTTACCGCCGGGCCCACCCACGAGGCGATTGATCCCGTGCGCTACATCGCCAATCGCTCGTCCGGAAAACAGGGCTACGCGATCGCCGCCGCGCTACGCAATCTCGGCGCGGATGTCGTCATGGTCACGGGGCCGACCGGCTTGCGCCCGCCCGCGGGCGTCGAAACCGTGCCCGTCGAAAGCGCCCGCCAGATGATGACGGCGAGCGAGGCGGCCCTCCCCGTCGACTGCGCCATCTGTTGCGCCGCCGTCGCCGACTACCGCCCGGAGATCGAGACCGAGCACAAGATCAAGAAGGAGCGCGGCGGGCTGACCAACCTGCCGCTGGCGGAAAACCCGGACATCCTGAAGTCGATCGCCGGGATGGGCGGGGACCGCCCGCGCCTCGTGGTTGGCTTCGCGGCGGAGACCGACGACATCATCGGCCACGCCCAGGCCAAGCGCGCGCGCAAGGGCTGCGACTGGATCGTGGCGAACGACGTCTCGGCGGGCGCCCGCTGCGCGATGGGCGGGGAGCGCAACGCGGTAATCCTCATCACCGAAGAGGGCGAGGAGGAATGGCCCGAGATGGCGAAAACCGCCGTCGCGGAAAAACTGGCGCTGCGCATCGCCGAAGCGCTCGGGGCCGACCACCCGCGTCCGGCAGAAGCCGCCGAGTGATGCGGGCGAGGCTCGCCGCATACGCAGCCATGCTCGCCGCCTCGGCCTTCGCGCTGGAGTGGCTGGACTACCGCCGCGCCGTGCGGGCCTTTTCGACGGAGGCCTATGTTCTCGTCATCGCCTTCGGCTTCCTGGGCGTCTGGGCTGGACGGCAGCTGACGCCGCGACCATCGGATTCGGATTTCTCGCGCAATGACGCCGCGCTGAAATCCCTCGGCGTCTCAAACCGCGAATTCGAGATCCTCGAACTCCTCGCGGCCGGCCATACGAACAAGGAAATCGCCCGGGCCCTCGACGTCTCGCCCAATACGATCAAGA
>CAZBOC010000179.1:0-5951 GCA_964493225.1 uncultured Caulobacterales bacterium
CGTCCGAGCCGTGGGCGTGGAGCGCGTTCGCCGCGCCGAGCGCGAGACCCGGATACATGCCGAAGGCCATGTTCGCCGACGAGACCATCTCGTTGATCGCCACCGAAAGAAGATAGGGCAAACCCTGGCCGCCATATTCAGGATCGAAGGAAAGCCCCTGCCAGCCGCCGTCGCAGAACTGTTTGTAGGCGTCCTTGAAGCCCGTCGGCGTCGTCACCGAGCCGTCTTCGCGGCGCGTGCAGCCTTCGCGGTCTCCGGTCTTGTTGATCGGGTGAAGGACGTTGGCGGCGAGCTTCCCGCCCTCTTCCAGGATCGCGTCGACGACGTCTTCCGAGGCGTCGGCGAAACCCGGCAGATTCGCGTGTTTTCCCATTTGCAGAACATCATGGAGAAGAAACCGCATATCGCGGATCGGGGCGGTGTATGCCGTCATTGTCGATCAATCCCTTTTCTGCCCTTGCACTCGCCGCAAACTGTAGGCGCATGCGGGCGCGCGCGGAAGCTGGCCCGGCAGCACCAATTCGTCGCGGCGTGCGAACGCCGCGGATGGGACGCGCCGGTTAACCCCGATTTAAACAACTTGGCGCTTCTTATCATTGAGAAACGGGGCAAATTCGGCTTTGCGCCCCGGGCGAAGCACCTTACCGCTCGACCGACGGCGTTTCTCCGACGCTGGCGACCATGTGCGGGACTTGGAAGGGCTCAGGCGCGCCGCCTGTGTTGATAACTCGATGACAGCTGCAAAATCCAACGTTCCATGGAGCGTGAAAGGGATCGAACGCACAGCGCGCGAAACCGCGAAGGAGGCCGCCCACCGACAGGGCATGACGGTGGGCGCCTGGCTCAACCAGATGATCTACGCCGCCGGAGATCCGGAAAGGTCCGGCGGCGTCGTCGAGGGCGTGAAGCTGAAAGACATCATCACGGCGATCGAGGCCCTGAACGCGCGCGTCGCGAAAGCCGAAAGCAGGAGCGCCGAGGCGGTCGACCGGCTGGTGCGCAATTTCGGCGGCGTCGTCGAGCGGGTCCAGCGCCTGGAGCGCGGCGCGGGAGGCTCGAACGCCGAGCTCGCCGAACGCGTCCAGCTGCTTGAAGAAAAATCCGCCGACCGCACCCGGATCGACGCCTTGAGGGCGCTTGAAAAGGCGGTCGGCCAGGTCGCGCTGCAATTCGACACCGTCCAAAAAGACGCCGCGGAACGGCTCGAGGCGCAGGAAGAACAGTTGAAGGCGCTCGCCGCGCGCATCGACAAGAGCGAAAGCGATCCCCAGGCCGCCTCGGCGATCAATTACCTGAAAAACGCCGTCGACGGCCTCGGCGCGCGCATTTCGCGCGCCGAGCGCATCGCCTCGGAGGCCTCGCAACTCAATGACGACGCGCAAAGCGCGGTCGACGCCGAGTTCGTCGAACGCACGGGCGCGCGGCTGCGCGTGCTCGGCGACGAAATCAAGCGCGGCGGCGACCAGATCCGGGCGCTCGAGAACGCGATCGTGAAAATGGCGACGCAGATCGACGCCGCTGAAAAGCGGAGCGCCGAGGGCGTGCGCCAGGTCTCCGAGACCATCGTCGCCCTGCGCGAACAGTTCGAGACGGCCGAGCCCGCCGAGGGCGCGCGCAAGGAAGACGTGGACGCCGCGGTCAGCGCCGTCGCCGAACGCACCGAAGCGCGCATTTCCGCCCTGCAGCAGTCCTTCGCTGAGATGATAGCGAGACTTGAGAAATCCGCCGCCGCCAGCGCCGAAGGGCGCGCGTCGTCCGCCGCCGCGCGCGCCGAGAGCGAGCCGGATACCTTTCTGGACGCCCATGCCGGCGAGCCCGCGCCTGCGGAAGACCCGGGCGAAGCGCGCATCGATCTTGACGCCGACGAAGACGCAGTCGAGGACGCCGACGCGGGGGGCGACCCAGACCGCGAAAGCGATCCATTCGATCTCGACCTCGCCGAGAACGGCTTGCGCAACCGCCGAAACGAGGCGGAAGACATCCTCGCGGAGGTGCGGGAGGCCTTTTCCGGCGCGGACGATCATGCCTCGTCAGACGATCCTGACGAACGCGGCGATCGCGAAGCGTACGATGCGCCGCCGCCGGTCTCGTCCGACGACGATCTCGACGCGGTGCTTTCCGAGCTTGAAGATCTCGGCGAAGCCAGAGAGCCGTCCGACGCGGATCGCGGCGCCCGCCGGATCGACGACGACCCGTTCCTCGGCGATCTCGGCCCCCTCGACGCGAACGCAGAAGGGGACCGCGAAGGCGAACGTCCCGAAACGCCGCGCGGCGCGCCGGCTTCGGCCGGGGAGAGCGAAGAGCCCGCCGGCCCCACGGATTATCTGAAGGCGGCCCGCCAGGCGGCCCGCGCCGCGGCGGAAGCCGCGCCGGAAGAGCCGGTGAAGCGACGCAAACTCTCGCCCAAGCAGCGCGCGATCCTCTCCGCGCGGATCAAGCGCAAGCGTGAGGAAGCCGCCGCCGCCCAGAATGCGGGCCCGCTTCCGGCTGGGGCGAAAGACGGCGGCGCGAAGCCGGCGGGCGGGCGCGCGGAGACCTCCGGCAAGACGCTGGCTCCGGACGTCATCGACTACGATGACGAGGAAGAAGAAGACAATTCGGGCTCCGGCTCGATCACCGCGAAATTCTTCAGCGGTTTGAAAAATCGCCGGCCGCGCGACAAAGCCGAAGAGAAGGCGGAAAAAAAAAGCGCCGCGGCCGTCGGCGTCCCGGAAGACGCGGAGGCGGATGACGACTACGAAGAGGACGAGGACGAGGACGATCTCGCGGAAGGCGCGAGGTCTTCCGGCGGCCTCGGCGTGCGCCCCGTAACGATCGCCCTCGCGGCCTCGACCGTGCTCGCGATCGTCGCTCTTTCGTTCATGATGAAAGACGTTTTTCTCTCGCCGCCGTCGAAAGCGCCCGAGGCGCGCGTCGAGATCAGCAAAGACGACGCGCCCGGCCCCGTCGCCGATGCGCGCGGCGCGGCGCAGGTCGCTGCGGCGGGCGAAAAGGACCCGGCCGGCGGCGAGGCGGTCGCCGAGGTTCCCGATCCTTCGATCGCGCAGGTTCCCGCAGCGCCGACGGTGAAACCGCGCGATCTCTATCTGGAGAGCGTCGCCGCGCTGCAAAACGCGCAGTCTGCTGAAGAAGAGGCGCAAGCCGTCGGCAAGATCAAGGAGGCCGCCGCCCTCGGCCATCCGCCGGCCCAGCTTCAGATCGGCGAGTTTTACAAGACCGGCCAGGGCGTCGACGAGGACATCGCCGAGGCGCGCAAGTGGTACGAGCGCGCCGCGGAAGGCGGCAACATTCTCGCCATGCACCGTGTGGGCGTCATGACCGCGCAAGGCGAAGGCGGGCCGGCGGATCTCAACATCGCGATCGAGTGGTTCGAAAAGGCGGCCAACCGCGCTCTGGTCGATTCCCAATACAATCTCGGTGCGATCTATCATCCGAGCCCCGACGGGGCCGAAGGCGTTCAGAACGCGGAGACGGCCTATTACTGGTACTCGCTCGCCGGCAAGAACGGCGACGAGCAGGCGGCCGCCCTCGCCGCCGGCCTCGCCGCCGCGATCGACGCCGACCGCCGCGAGGAGCTCAACGCCTCCGTCGAGCGCTGGGCGCCGACGCCGGCCAATCCCGCTGCGAACGAAATCGCTCCGGCGTCCTGAGGCCACGCCCTGGGGCGGCTTGATCGCCGGTCCCGGGAAGGTCGCCGCGTCGCGCTTGCGGCGCGCGGGCGCTGCGCTTAGTCAGGGGCGGTCCGAGTAACGACCGCCCGTCCGGTGCGACGCGAAATGCAACTCTATCTCCCGATTGCGGAAATGCCCGTCGATCCGCTCGTAATCATCGCGATGGGCGCCATGATCGGCTTTCTCTCAGGCATGTTCGGCGTCGGCGGCGGGTTTCTCATGACCCCGCTCCTCATTTTTTACGGCATCCCGCCGGCCATCGCCGTGGGAACCGAGGCCGCGCAGATCGCGGGTTCGTCCGTATCGGGCGTTACGGCGCACCTGAAACGCAAGAGCGTCGACTTCCAGATGGGCTGGTTTCTCGTCATCGGCGGCGGGGCCGGCTCGCTCGTCGGCGTGTTCCTGTTCCGCCGGCTGCGCGAAACCGGCCAGATCGAAACATTCATCGCCCTCGCCTACGTCCTTTTTCTCAGCCTCATCGGGTCGCTCATGCTCGCCGAGAGCGCCCGCGCCCTGCTGCGCCCGCCCGAGGCCGGCGCCCCGAAACTGCGCCGGCGGCGCACGGCCTGGATGAGCGCGCTGCCCGCCCCGATGCGCTTCCGGCGCTCCAAGCTCTATATCAGCCCGCTTCCGCCGATGGTCATCGGCTTCTTCGTCGGCGTTCTCGCGGCGATCATGGGCGTCGGCGGCGGGTTCATCCTCGTCCCGGCGATGATCTACGTCCTCAAAATGCCTACAAAGGTCGTCGTCGGCACGTCGCTGTTCCAGATCGTCTTTGTAACAGCCATCACGACCGTCCTGCACGCCGTCGCCAACCAGACCGTCGATATCGTTCTCGCTCTGATGCTGCTGATCGGCGGCGTCGTCGGCGCGCAGCTCGGCGCGCGCGCCAGCGTCCGTCTCAAGGCGGAGCAGTTGCGGGTGCTGCTGGCGCTGATCGTGCTCGGCGTGTGCGCGCGGCTCGCCCTTGATCTCGTGACCCCTCCTGAAGATCCCTTCCGGATCGAGGTCTCGCTGTGAGGGCGGGGGTCTTCCTCGCCGTTCTCGCCGGCCTTGCGGCCTGCGGTCCGGCGCGCGCGCAACTCTCGATCGGGCTCACGACGGAGATCGTCGAGGTCGACGCCGGCTTCGCGGGTGCGAAGATCGTGCTTTTCGGCGCTGTCGACGGCGCGTCGAGCGCGCAGAAAGCCGGCGACATCGTCGCCGTGGTCCGCGGACCCGACGTCGCCTTCACCCTGCGGGCGATGCGGCGGACGGGACCGGTCTGGACGCCGGGTCCCGCCATTCACATCGAAGACGCCCCGGCGCTTTACCTGACCAGCTCGACGCGCCCGCTCGAAGCCTTCACGACGCCCGCGCTCCGCGCCGAACTGGAGCTCGGCGCAGCGTCGATCGACCTGAGCGAGAAGATCGGCCGTTCCGGCCTCGCGGGAAGGAGCGCGCGCGGCGTTCATACGGCGGCCGATTTCATCGACGCCGAAGTGCGCGGCGGGCGCTACCGCGACGTGGCCGGCGGCGTGTCATACAAGGGCGGTTCCCTGTTCGCGATCGACGTCGATCTGCCGCCCGACACGCCGGTCGGCGATTACGCCGTCGAGGTCTTCCTCATCCGCGACGACACGCTTCTTGCGGCGGACACGGCGGCTCTTTCCGTGCGCAAGGTCGGGATCGAGCGACGGATCTACGATCTCGCGCATCAGCGCCCGCTCGGCTACGGGATCGTGTGCGTCGCCATGTCGCTCCTCGCCGGCTGGGCGGGAGCGGCGGCGTTTCGCAAATGATCCATAGGCCGCTGGAGCAACGACGAGGGGAGTTTGATGACTGACGCAACTGAACGAACGCCTGACCCGAGCCTCGCCGGCCGGACGGGCGTGGGACTGCCCCAGTCCGCCGCGGTCCTCGCCTACGCCGGGGCCCTGCCGCTGATCGTGGCGGCGCTCCTGGTCGTCCTGCGCGGCGAGGATTTCGGAGCCGGGGCGCTGTTCTTCATGTCGATTTACGGCGGGGCGTTGATCGCCTTCTTCGGCGGCGTGCGCTGGGGCGTCGCGGTCATGCGCCCTCGCGGGCCGACCTTTCGCCATCTCTTCGGCGGCGTCATTCCGCTCCTCATTGCGATGCCGATTTTCGCCATCGAGGACATCCGCACCCGGCTCATCGTCATCGCCCTCGCCCTTCCCGCGCTGCTGATCGACGACCTCGGCGCGACGCGGCGCGGGTCCGGCGCCCCGGACTGGTATCTCGGCGTCAGAACGCCCTTGACGATCCTGATGGAACTTTCAT
>CAZBOC010000180.1:0-5948 GCA_964493225.1 uncultured Caulobacterales bacterium
CCTCAACCCGCTCTATCGCCACTCGCCGCTGCAAACGAGTTTCGGCGTCAACATGCTGGCGCTCAATCGCGGCCGCCCGCAGCAGCCGACCCTGCGCGACGTCCTGGCCTCCTTCGTCGACTTCCGCGAGGAAGTCGTTGCCCGGCGTACGAAGCACCTTCTCGCCAAGGCGCGCGACCGCGCCCACATCCTCGTCGGGCTCGCGATCGCAGTCGCCAATATCGACGAGGTCGTCGCGCTCATTCGCGCCGCGCCCGACCCCGCGACGGCGCGCGAGCGCTTGATGTCGCGCGACTGGCCGGCGAAGGATCTCGCCCCGCTAGTCGTCCTCGTCGCCGACCCGAGGCACATGATGATCGAGGGAGATCGTCTGCGGCTATCGGAGGAACAGGCCCGCGCGATCCTCGACCTCAGGCTGCAGCGCCTCACCGCCCTCGGGCGCGACGAGATCGGCGACGAACTCAAGAGCCTCGCCGATAAGATCGCGGATTATCTCGACATCCTGAAACGCCGCGAACGCGTCATGGCGATCATCAAGGACGAGCTGGCGGCCGTCCGCGAGGAATTCGCCACGCCGCGCCGCACTGAAATCGTCGACGCCGAGGGAGAGGTCGAGGACGAAGACCTGATCGCCAAGGAAGAGATGGTCGTCACCGTCACCCATTCCGGTTACGTGAAGCGCACCGCGCTCTCGACCTATCGCGCCCAGAAACGCGGCGGCAAGGGTCGGTCCGGCATGCGCCCGAAAGACGAGGATTTCGTCTCCCAGATCTTCGTGGGAAACACCCACACGCCGCTTCTTTTCTTCACTTCGACGGGCATGGCCTACAATCTGAAGCTCTGGCGCATTCCGGAAGGGACGCCACAGTCGCGCGGCAAGGCCTTTGTCAATCTCCTTCCCCTTCAGCAGGGTGAGCGCGTCACCAATATTCTTCCGCTTCCGGAGGATGAGGCGGCGTGGGAGAGCTTCCAGATCATGTTCGCAACGCGCTCAGGGAACGTCAGGCGCAACAAGCTCTCCGACTTCCAGCGGGTGAACCGCAACGGCAAAATCGCCATGAAGCTTGACGACGCGGCGATCGCGGGCGGCGACGCCATCGTGGGGGTCGAAATTTGTCGACCCGACAAGCTCAAGAGCCTGACGACCGGGGGGGTCATGTGCATCGGTTTCTGGGTCGACGAGGTGGGGGTGTTCAGGGGGCGCAGGTCGACGGGCGTGCGCGGGATCAGGCTCGCCGAAGACGACCGCGTCATCTCCATGGCGATCCTGCGCGGCGTCGACGCGAGCCCGGAAGAGGCGCGCGCATACCTCAAGCACGCCGCCGCCATGCGCCGCGCGGCGGGCGAAGAGGCGGAGACGGACGCAGACGCGGAGGCGGGCGACGACGCAGCCCTCAGCCAGGAGCGGCTCGCCGCCCTCGGCGCCGCGGAGGAATTCGTCCTCACCGTGACGGAAAACGGCTACGGCAAGCGATCGTCCTCCTACGAATATCGCGTCTCCGGCCGCGGCGGCAAAGGCATCATCGCCATCGTCGTCAATGAGCGGAACGGCCCCGTGGTCGCGTCCTTCGCGGTCGACGAGGCCGACGAGATCATGCTCGTCACCAATGGCGGGCAACTGATCCGCACGCCCGTCAACGACATCCGCGCGGCGGGCCGGAATACGCAAGGCGTGACGATCTTCAGAACCGGGGCCGATGAAAAGGTTGTCTCGGTCGAGCGCATCGAGGACATTGGCGAGGATGAAGACGCCGGCGGCGGCGGGGAGAACGCCCCGTGACCAAGCGCGTCGGCCTTTATCCCGGAACGTTCGATCCCCTGACGCTCGGTCATGTCGATATCATCGAGCGCGCGGTCAAGCTGGTCGACGAACTCGTCATCGCGGTTGCGATCAACCGGGACAAGGGGCCGCTGTTCTCTCTCGAGCAACGAACGCAGATGGTGAAAGAGGAAATGGCGCGCATCACCGCGGCGAGCGGCGTCCCGATCCATGTCAAACCTTTCGACATTCTTCTGATGCATTTCGCCGAACGCGAAGGAATCAACATCATCATCCGCGGTTTGCGCGCAGTCTCCGACTTCGAATACGAATTCCAGATGGTCGGCATGAACCAGGCTCTGAACGACGAGATCGAGACGGTCTTCTTGATGGCCGACGCCAAATACCAGTCGATCGCTTCGCGCCTCGTCAAGGAGATTGCGCGCCTCGACGGCGACATCACGGGCTTCGTGCCGTCGAAGGTCGCCGCGGCGCTTCAAAAAAAACTGGCGGCGAACTAGAAACCACTGTGATCTCGGGCCCCGTCGGGCCGTCTTCGGGAAAGCGCGCATGACATTCGCGAAAAAATTCTTAGTGAAGAGCGTATCAGCCGGCGGCCCTTCGGCCGCGCGCGGCCCCATGGCCGTTTTGACCCTGTTGCTGGTCGCAGCCTTCGCGCTCCCGGCCGCGGCGGCGCAGGAGGACGACGACGCAGCCGTCCTGCGGCCGTCGGAGATCCTGAAGAACGCCCCCGAAGAGGTCTGGCGCCCGCTGGATCTCGAGAACACGATCCTGCTCGATCTGCCTTCCGGCGAGGTCGTGATCGAGTTGCGGCCAGATTTCGCCCCGCAGCATGTCGCGCGCATCAAGGAGCTCGTGCGGGAGAAATTCTATGACGGCCTGTTGTTTCACCGCGTGGTCGAAGGTTTCGTCGCGCAGGGGGGCGATCCCAAGGGCGACGGCACGGGCGGTTCGACCAAGCCCGACCTGCCGCCGGAATTCACGCGCGACACCGCCAATGTCGAAGGCTTCACGGCCGTCGGCCGGGACCGCATCGCCGCGCGCGTCGGTTTCGTCGACGGCATGCCCGCCGCGGCCCAGCCGGAAAGCATGCGCTCCTTCCTGAACGAACGGCTCGTTCAGCTCTGGGGCGTCCATTGCCCCGGCGTCATGTCCATGGCCCGGGCGGCGAAACCCGACAGCGCCAACAGCCAGTTTTTCCTCATGATCGGCGACGCGCGTCTATCCCTCGACCGGCGCTACACCACCTGGGGCTGGATCGTCGACGGCTTCAACGCGACGCGCCGGATCAACCGCGGCGAGCCGCCTGATCGACCGACGCCCATCGTCCGTATGCGCATCGCGGCCGACGTTCCCGATGCGGAGAAACCGAAAATCGAGGTGATGCGCACGGACAGCCAGACCTTCATCGATTTCCTTAAAGCCTCGGGCCTCGTCAAGGACGGGTTCGTGCGCGACCTGTGCAACATCAAACCGCCAAGACGCGTGAACGGAGCGATAAAACTATGAGCGAACAGATGATCCTGACGCTGGAGACAGGACCCGTAACCATCGAGCTTTTGCCGGAAAAGGCGCCCAAGCACGTCGAGCAGATCAAGCGTCTGGCGGCGGACGGCTTTTACGACGGGTTGAAACTCCACCGCGTCATCGACGGCTTTATGGCCCAGATGGGCTGCCCCCACGGCACCGGCACGGGCGGTTCGGGCCGGAACATTGAGTCCGAATTCAACGACGTCAGCCACCAGCGCGGCGTCGTCTCCATGGCCCGCGCCAACGATCCGAACAGCGCCGACAGCCAGTTTTTCATCTGCTTTGACGACGCTTCTTTCCTCGACGGCAAATACACCGCCTGGGGCCGGGTCGTCGAAGGCATGGAAAATGTCGACGCCGTCGAACGCGGCGAGCCGCCGGCGAACCCGACGAAAATCGTCAGCTTCAAGCTCGCGGCCTGAGCCGGTCTGACCCCTGAAGGAGCGCGCGGCCGCTTTTTTGCCGCGCGGCGGGTTTGTCTTCAAATGGGCCGGCGCCGGTCTCGCGGTGCGAAGACTGGGGGTGATGATGGCCGATACGGCGCTTCAGGATTTCGTTCGCGAGGCGTTGGCGAAAGGCGAGAGCCGAGCGGCTGTAGAAGGCGCGCTCCTCAAGGCCGGCTGGCCGGCGGACCAGGTCGGCGACGCGCTCGCCGCGTTCGCCGACGTTGAATTCTCCGTACCCGTCCCGCGGCCGCGGCGTTTCGGCTCGGCGCGCGAGGCGTTCCTTTACATCGTATACTTCGCGCTGCTCGGCATGGTGGCGGTTCACGTCGGCGGGCTCGCTTTCGCATGGGTCGACACGCTCTTCGCCGATCCCGTCTTTCGCGAGGGCCGCGGCGGCGCGCGGGCGTTGCGTTGGGCCGTCGCCTCGCTCCTCGTCGGCTATCCCATTTTTCTCTATCTCGGCTGGCGGCTCGGCCGCGAGCGTCGCCGGGATCCTGAGCGACGGACCTCGCGCATCCGAGCATGGTTGACCTATGTCACGCTGATCTTTGCGGCGACGGCGCTCATTGGCGATCTGGTCGCCGTCGTCTACCGTTTCCTCGATGGCGAGCTTGGCGCGCGTTTCCTTCTCAAAGCCTTCGTTGTTGCGGCCATTTCCGGCGCGATCCTGGTGAATTTCACCCGCGAAGCGGAGCGCACGAGCGGGGAGGGCGACCGCGTCGGGCGCGCCATCGCCGGCCTTGCAACGCTTGCCGCCGCCGTCCTTGTCGCCTGGGCTTTCACGGTGGTCAACAGCCCCGGCGCGGCCCGGGCGCGCGCCGCCGCCGCCGCGCGCCGGCGCGACCTCGGGACCCTCGCGCGCCTCGTAGATTGTCACCGCACGGAATATGGGGAGACGCCCGCCGCCCTCAATGTGATCGAAATGGCGCTGCAAGAACAGATCGAGAAGGGCGAGCCGTTCAGGGCGGATTGCAACGCCGCACTGCCGAAAGATCCGGCCGGCGCGGCTTACGGCTATCGACCGCTCGACGGCGACCGTTTCGAGATCTGCGCAAGCTTTGCGCGAGGCTGGCCCGCGCTTGAACCGAACGAGCGGCGCAGGCGGATCGGCGCGCGCGTCGCCGGGGAGCGCCGCTTCGTCAATCTGCCGGACGGCTCCGGCGAGGCGTGCTTTGAGTTTACCGCCCGCGACCTTGCGGCGGAGAGGGACAACGAATAGTCGATCGGGCTTTTCTCGTCAGTCGAGATTGAGCAGCGCCTCAAGCTCCGCAATCGCAGGGGTCACGTCGTCGAAAGGGACCTTGATCGTCCGCATGCCCATGGCGAGGGCGGGCTTTAGATTGATCCCGAGATCGTCGAGGAAGACGCACGCGGTCGGCGTCACGGCGAGGGCCTCGCACATCATTTCATAGATCCGGGGTTCCGGCTTGCGGACGCCGGCTTTCGAGGACTCAATGACGTGGTCGAACTGATCGAGGATCGCGGCGGCGGCGCGTTCGTCCTCGGACGGATCAAGCATCGCCTGACTGTCGAGCTTCGGCAGATTGTTGGTGATGCATCCCGTCTTCAGCCCCGCCGCTCTGACCCGCCCGAGCGCGTTCACCATGGCTCCGTGAACCTTGAGCCTCAGCAGTGCGACGAGCGTGCGTCCGGGGATTTCAAAGCCGGCGGCTTTGGTTTCGGCCGCGAAGGCGGCGTCGAACGCATCAAGGTCAATCTCGGCGCGCTCGAACCGCGCCCAGGCGTTTTCATGGTGGTTCTGTTTGATCACGGCGCCGATGAAACGCTCGGGCAGGCCGTTCTCGTGTTCAAAGCGGGCGAAACTGGAGACAGGCGAGGTCGTGAAGACGCCGCCGAAATCGAAAATCACCGCTTCGATTGCGTTCATCATTACGCGGCTTTCTCGGGAAACCCGAACCGCTCGACCAGCGCCTTGTCGATAAGCCTCTTGGGAAGCAGTCGCGGGATTGTCCACATGGTCAGCTTGTTGCGCAGGATCGCATATCGCGTTTTGGGCTTGTCGCTCGTCATGATCCTGACGACGAGAGCGCCGACATCTTCGGGCGGCAGGCCCTCTTCGCCGAGCGCCTTGTATTTCTCCCGCATGCCGACCATCGCGTCATAATACTCCGTGTCCTGATATTGCTCGACATTGAGCTCGTCGGCCTTGTCCCAGATCGGCGTCTTGATCG
>CAZBOC010000181.1:0-5905 GCA_964493225.1 uncultured Caulobacterales bacterium
GGCGGGCTTGCGCGACTTGTGCGTAGGTGGCCCAAGGGGCGCTCAGGAACGCGCGAGGAAGGGGAAGGCATGGCTGACCTGTTCACGATCGAGAATCTGCTGACCTTCGGAATGCTGATGCTGCTTCAGGCGGTGCTCGGTTTCGACAACCTGCTTTATATATCGCTTGAGTCCCAGAGAGTTGCTCCCGAGCGGCGGCGGCTGGTCCGGCGGCTTGGCATCGGGCTGGCCGTCGGGCTGCGGCTGGTTCTGCTGCTCGTGGTGGTCGGGCTGATCGAAAGATTTACTGCGCCGCTTTTCAGCGTCTCTCTGGGCGGGCTGAATGCCGAGGGCGTCCACAGATATGTCGATACGGAATTCAACTTCCGCGCGATTTTGTCGCTCTTTGGCGGCGCGTTCATCATGTACACGGCGACGAAAGAGATCTTTCATCTCCTCGCCATCGATCACCTTGAAGAGGTGGAAGGTCGGTCGGTGCGCACGGTTCCCGTGGCCGTCTTCTGGATCGTCCTGATGAACCTCGTCTTCTCCTTTGATTCGCTGTTGTCCGCGGTGGCGCTGACCGACGTCTTTCCCGTCATGGCGCTCTCGATCATCAGCGGTGGCGTTCTGATGATCGCGCTCGCCGACGAGGTCGCGGACTTCATCGAAAAGAACCGCATGTACGAAGTGATCGGTCTCTTCATTCTTTTCATTGTCGGGATCCTGCTCGTCTCCGAAGGCGGACACCTCGCCCACATGCATTTGTTCGGATACGAAGTGACGGCGATGTCGAAGACGACCTTTTACTTCGTCATTTTCGTCATGATCGTCGTGAATCTTGTCCAGACCCGCTACCGGAAAAAGCTGGAGCTGCAACGCGCGCGCGAGCGCAAGACCGCCGGTGTGGCTGCGAGGCCGGCGTAGTGACGTGCGTAGGTATGACTATTCGCAATGACCGGCAGGCGAAGCGCCGCGAGGACGGGGCCGCCGAGATTGACTTGTTTACAACCGATCCAGGCTTTGCTGATCGACCTGACCGCTTTTGACGGCCGACGTTGGGCGCCAATCAGGGCCTGCTCCGCTCCTTAAGGAACTGGTCCGCTCGAGACAAAGGAGAGCGCCGCGAAAGGAAAGTCATCAGGGCCGCGCAAGAAGAGCGGTTCGCCAGCGGGCGTCGTCAGAGGCCCAGAAACGGTTGGACCACTTTCCCCACGATCGACTTGAACGCCAGCGGCGCATTGGTCGCGATCAGACATATGCAGTCTTCCTCGCCGACGGCGACCGGCGAATGTATCTCCGACCCATCCAAATCGGCGAAATCCCCGGGGCCGTACAACCCGACTTCATCCTCATAAGCGCCGCGGAGGATGAGCGTGAATTCTTCGCCTTTGTGGCTGTGCCTTGGCATCTGCACGCCTGGCGCGATCCTGAGCAGGCGCAGAACGCCGGAACGGTAACCGTCCGCTTGCAGCACGTGTTGCGAAAGACCCGGCGCGACGCTCTTCCACCGGACCGCGTCAATGCCGCCCTTAAGATAGCGTTGCAGGGGCTGAGCCGCTTCGACGCTGAAATCATTCGCAGCGCGGGTCGAGGGCGGCAGGCTCACCGCGCTCTCGGCCCCGGCGCGGGACCAAAAACTTTCAATCGCGTGCGCGCCCATGGAGACCGGTTCGACTGATTCGAGCACGACGCCGCCGAGGCACTCGAAATCCCTCACGATGATTTTGCACTCGTCGCAAAGCGTCAGGTGCGTCGCCACGACGACCGACCGCGCCTCGTCGATCTGGCCCGCCGCGTATGACGCCAGCGTTTCCGTCTTCGGGTGATGAGTGACCATTCCGCTACGCATCGAGATCACCGAGTTCCTTTCTGATCTTGTTGAATGCAAGGCGCAGACGGGATTTGACCGTTCCAAGCGGCAATCCGAGCCGTTCCGCAATGACGGAATGGGGCTCGTCTTCGATGAAATGCAGTCGCACCACGTCGTGCTGGTTGGGGGGCAGCGCCTTGAAAGCGACGCGGATGCGATCGTCCCGTTCGCGCCGCTCGACGACCGCGTCCGCCTGGGGTTCCTCGTCAGGCGTCAGGGCCGGTTCGTCCGGGCTCAGCTCCGGCTTCGCTGAGCGTCTGAGGGCGTCTATGCGCTGATTGCGGGCGATCGTGAAAATCCAGGTCGACGCTGAGGCTTTGCCGGCGTCGAAAAGGGCGGCCTTGCGCCAGACCTTGAGCATGGTTTCCTGCGCGATATCCTCCGCCTGTTCGGCCGACACGCCGACGCGCATCAAATAACCTTTCACGCGCGGTGCGAAAAACGCGAACAATTCTCCGAAGGCCTGGCGATCGCCATGGCTCGCCACACGACTTAAAAGACCGTTCATCTCGTCAGAGATTTTCGGCTTGTTCGGCGTAGGCGATGGTCTCACAGTATCGACAACGGCTCCGAGCATGCGCGCCTCACGTATCTTCGGTAGGAATACGCTGACGGCGGGAAATGGATCACATCTCGACCATAAGCCAGCATGGCGCGGCGCGCCAGTGCTAAACGCGGATTGATCCGGCTGCGTTAACCAACCGTAAGTCGCGCAATAACAAAACAGGATTGAAGGTTATGGCATTCGACGCCGAAAGCGGCGCTCCGCAGGCGAAAAAGCGTATCGCCGTGATAGGTTCGGGCGTGGCGGGGCTTTCGGCCGCTTGGCTGCTCTCGTCGGCCCACGACGTCATTGTCTACGAACGCGACACGCGTCTGGGCGGCCATGCGAACACGGTCAATGTCGATATCGACGGCGAGGAGACCCCCGTCGACGCCGGCTTTATCGTCTACAACGAACCCAATTATCCGAATTTGACGGCGCTCTTCGACCATCTCGGCCTGGAGACGGAAGAGTCCTGCATGTCCTTCGCCGCTTCGATGCGGGGCGGAGCGCTGGAATATTCGGGCCAGACGCTGTCGTCGGTGTTCGCCAATCGTGCAAACGCGGTTTCGCCGCGCTTCCTGCGCATGCTCGGGGAGATCGTCCGATTCCACCGTGAGGCGCGCAAAGCCCTGAAATCCGGCGGCGAAGAACGCAGCCTGCGCGATTTTGTAGCGCGGAACCGGTACAGTGCGACATTCGTGCGCGATTTCCTTCAGCCCATGGCCTCCGCCATATGGTCGACGCCGTCGGACGATATTCTGGACTTTCCCGCCTTTTCCTTCTTTCAGTTCTTCGACAATCACGGCCTGCTCCAGGTGCTCAACCTGCCTATCTGGCATACCGTATCCGGCGGCTCGGCGCGCTATGTTGAAAAGCTTGCGGCCCCGATCAGACATTCGGCGCGCCTTTCCGCGCCGGTCGCGGCGGTCACGCGCAGCCCGGCCGGCGTCCGGGTCGTGGACGGGAACGGGCGAGAAGACGTGTTCGACGCGGCGGTCATCGCTGCGCACGCCGACGCCGCGCTTGCGATGCTCGCCGACGCCGACGCAGTCGAGCAACGGGTGCTCGGTGCGTTCAGCTATCAATCCAACACCGCTTATCTTCATTTCGACGAGGGGCAGATGCCGAAAAGGCGGCGCGCCTGGGCGAGCTGGAATTACGTTGGAGAGGACGGTGCGGCGGGCGTGACCTACTGGATGAACAGGCTGCAGAACCTAACCTGCCGCAGGGATGTGTTCGTCTCCCTGAACCCGCCTCGGCCTGTTCGCGATGACCTGATCGTCGCCGAGTTTTCCTACGACCACCCGATGTTCGACCTCGCCGCAGGCGCAGCCCAGAAGGAGCTATGGTCGCTCCAGGGGCGGGGCGGGGTCTGGTTCTGCGGCGCCCATTTCGGCCACGGCTTTCACGAGGACGGCCTGCAGGCGGGGCTCGCGGTCGCCGAGGCGCTCGGCGGGGTGCGCCGTCCATGGGCGGTGCCTGACGAATCCGGGCGCATCCACCTGCCGGCGCCCTCCGTGGCGATGGCTGGCGAATGAATTCAGCCATCTATCACGGCGAGGTCTTTCACCGGCGGCTGCGACCGGCCGAACACAGTCTTTCCTACAAGGTTTTCTGGCTGCTGCTCGATCTCGACGAGATCGACGAACTCGCTGCGCGCCTGCGCTGGTTTTCGCGCGGGCGCTTCAATCTCCATTCGTTTCACGACCGCGACCATGGCGCGGGTCGCCCCGACGACATCGCCGCTTACCTTCGAGAGATGCTGGCGGCGCACGGCCTGCCGGCCGACGGGCCAATCCGCATGCTGACTTTCCCGCGTATGCTCGGCTATGTCTTCAATCCGATTACGGTGTTCTATTGCCATGACCGGGCAGGAAGCCTGCGCGCCGTCCTCTATCAGGTCTCGAGCACCTTCGGCGAACGCCACAGCTATCTCATTCCGGTCGAAGCGGACGACGCGGTGATCCGGCAGTCAGCGAACAAGCGCCTGCATGTCTCGCCCTTCATGGGAATGGACATGCGCTACGATTTCCGTCTGAGCCTGCCGCGCCGGCGCTTGAGGCTCCTCATCCGCCAGATCGACGCGGAAGGGACGATCCTGACCGCCTCGTTCAACGGCGTTCGGCAAGAGATTTCCGACGCTGCGCTCTTGGCGGCTTTCCGCCGCTATCCCTTGATGACGCTGAAGGTCATCGCCGGCATACACTGGGAAGCGGTCAAACTTTTCGGCAAGGGCCTTCGGCTCGTGAAGGGACCGCCGGCTCCGGCTGAGCCCGTCACGCTCGTGCGCGCCGGGCGTTCGCTATCGATCGACGGCGCCGCCTGAGCGCGCTGTCGCGAGGCTTGAACCTTTCGCGAAGGGCTTTCGGCATCGTCATGCAGCCGCCGGCGACGGGGCCGTGGCCCGCGCGTCCTCGCCCGCACGCGCCGACTGTCTCCGCCGCGCCAGTTTGCGGATAGGTTTTCAACAGTTTTGGATGTCGCCTTTAAAAACCATCCGGGAGACACGTGTAAATCCGCATCGGGATTGTTAATCCTTTCGCGCGTCTCTTACCCGTCCGGGCGCAGTCGCGCTTGCCTCGCGCCGCAGGGATCGACGCCAATCCATCCAGCTTGGTATCAGAGGTCTCCGCGTACCTCTTGAATGGCGTCGGATCCGGCCCCTTCATCGCCGCAACGAAGCATCGGAATTCTTCTTAAATCGCGAGAGTGCGGTCTTCGCCGTGGCCGGGGCTCCTGGCGAAATTCGCCGGATATTGGGGGCCGTGGTCGGCCTCCTCGCCACTGGTGCGCGCCAGGGCCTGGGGCTGAAGTCGCGAGATTTCCGTTGCAAGATCGCGGACGGCCTTGGCCTGGCGCGCGGCGCATGGACCGTCGCCCCGGATTGCGCTATCCCTGCCGGCCGAATGCGGAGAACGACATGGAAAAGATCTACAACGACGCCGCGTCGGCGCTGGAAGGCCTGACATTCGACGGCATGATGGTGATGGCCGGCGGCTTCGGGCTTTGCGGCATTCCGGAAAACCTGATCGTCGCCCTGCGCGACACGGGCGTTAAGGACATCACCGTCGTTTCGAACAATGCGGGCGTCGACGATTTCGGCCTCGGGCTGCTCCTGCAGACGCGCCAGATCAAAAAAATGATCTCCTCTTATGTCGGCGAGAACAAGGAGTTCGAACGCCAGTATCTCTCCGGCGAACTCGAACTTGAATTCAATCCGCAGGGCACGCTCGCCGAACGCTGCCGCGCCGGCGGGGCCGGGATCCCGGGCTTCTACACCAAGACCGGCGTCGGCACGCTGATCGCGGAAGGCAAGGAGCACAAGGACTTCAACGGCGAGACCTACATTCTCGAGACGGGGCTGGTGGCCGATCTTTCGATTGTCAAGGCGTGGCGGGCCGACCCGGAAGGCAATCTCGTCTACCGCAAGACGGCGCGCAACTTCAATCCGATGATGGCGACCGCCGGGAAAGTCACGGTCGCCGAAGTCGAAGAGCTCGATCCCC
>CAZBOC010000182.1:0-5882 GCA_964493225.1 uncultured Caulobacterales bacterium
GGCGTGGTCGGCGTCGTCGCCATAGGTCCGCGCGACCCGGGCGAACATGTCCTGGAACGACTCACCGGGCAGAAGGTAGCGGTCCTCCATGGTCTTCTTGCCGAAATCAGTCAGGAGCGCGTCGCGGGCGCGGTCGATCTCGATGTCGCGCACGACCTTCAGGGCGGGCTTACCCAGGGGCGCCGGGATCGGTTCGACCTCGGCGCGCGCGCTCTCCGGATTCTGGGTCTCGGCGTTTTGCGCAGCTTCTGAATAGGACATGAACGCTCTCTCTTCCCTTTGTTCGTTCCGCCCGAAGTCCGGGCGCGCGACGTCGACAGCGGCTGAGACAAGCCTCGCCGCGCCGCTGTTTCCGCCCGGTTCCGTCAATCGCCGGGCGCTTTGTTTCCTGAGACGTCAGCGCAACCCTCGGGAGCCCCAGCCGACACAAGATATAGTGACTTTGCGCGCACGCAACGTCAACATGAAGTTGGTTTCTGGGGAGAGATTTTTCGTTAAGCAGAGCTTAACGAGGCGCAAAGAGTGCTCAAATTCGGTTAACGCAGGAAGGGCTTTCTGGCCCTCGAGAAGCCTCGTTTCGCCTCCGGCGCGCGCGTCTCCTCTGCGGCGAAACGCGCAGCGTATGCGTCCGTGCGCCATGGCTGCGGCGCCGCTTCGAAGCCAGTTGGCACGAATCGGCGCCCTTCCTTTCGGCGGCGCCAATAGGGTTCGCTTCCATCATCCTCGTCGCCGCCGCCGGTCCGTGCGGGCCCGGTCACGGGCGTGCCCCCAGGCGCCTTGAAGGCGGGCGCGTTCGGCGAAGCGGCGTCCTCGACGCCATCCGGGCGGAGCCGCGCCTCGAGGGCGCGCCGCGCCGCGTCGGCCCGGCGCGCAACGTCGCTCACGGCGGGAACCTCGCTCCGGCCCTGCGCGCCCGCGCGGAACGCCGCGAGCGACCTTTCAATGGGCGCGCGGCCTCCATCCGTTGCGCGCGCGCCGGCGCGAATTCCAGGCGCCGCCCCTGCAGCAAGGAAAGCGATCGCGCCGAGAAGGACGACCGCGCCGGGACCCGGTTGGTTGGCGAGACCCGCACCCGAAGCGGCGGCGTCGCCGAACGTCAAAGAGACCCCTGAAACGACCGCCGCCAAAGCGGCGACGAGACCCGTTGCGGAAAGCGCGAACACCGCGCCGGAGAGCATCCTCCCCGCGTTGGGCATGCGGGGCGCTTCTTTACGGTCCGCCGTCGTCGCCCTGAGAAAGCCGTCGTAAGCCCTGATCGCTGCATTCGCGCGGCCGCGATCCGCGCATGAGAGCTGGAGAAACGAGCCGAGATCGGCCGACAGCTCGCCGGCGGCGCGTGCGGCGCGTTCCGCGTCTGCGACCGCGGAGAGACCGGCGGCTTCGACCGCAGAGGAGAGGCGTTGATCATAGTCGGCCAGGCGGTCCGCGACGTCTTCGCCGAAGCGTCTCGATGTCTCGGCTAGCGCCGCGTCGAGCCCGCGCGCGCGCAGCGCGACGAGGCCCATCAGCGCCGCGGCGGCGGCGAAGCCTGCGCCGCCAAGGGTGAAGAAGGCTGTTGAAAGGCGCGCCGCGTGGTCGGCGTCCATGGCGCCGGATCCTGACGAACGAAAATAGTAAAGACCCGCCGTCAGCCAGACCGCGGCGATGAATAGCCGGACAACGGCCGTCGCACCGGATGCGCCGGCCGCCTCGCGCCGCTCGATTGATCGCCGCACCGCCGCCGCGGAAGCGCCTATCGTCGTTTCATCAGCGTAAGTGCGGGGCGCGCACGGGTCTTGGGGCGCGCCGGGAGCGAAACTCGCCGGAAAAAGAGAAGCGCGCTGGTCGGGCAGGATCAGGCGCGCGTCCGCCTCCCCGGGAGTTTCCCGCGCCGGCGCTCGGTCGGCCCGCTTGCGTCGATCATGCAACGTCGATTCTCCCCGGCTGAAAGCGTGAGTGGCGCGCCGGCCCGATGGGCGAGCCGCTTGATTAGAGCAAATTCCTGCGCCGTCGGAAAGCGCCGCATGTCATCGGGCGGGCCCCAAGAGGAGCCGCCGCCGCGCGCATGGCGAGCAATTATCAGAAGGCGCGCCGTTCGGAGACTTCGTTCTTCGTCAGAGTTTCGAAGGATGCGCGCCGAAAATGCTTGATTCGCATCCCTGCGCATGTCAATGTCTTCGTGAATGCAAAGATGCAAGAATATGAAGGCATCAAATCCTGTCCCATGCGGCCGAAAGCGGCGGCGCGGGCCCGCTGAAATGGTCCGCCAACGGGAAACGGAGTGACGCGCATGCCCGGCCGTGCAGTTGTCGCCAAGGAACTCGCCGACATCTTCAAGGTGATCGGCCATCCGGATCGCATCCGCCTGATCGAGGAGCTGCGCGCCGGCGAAAAAAACGTGAACGCCTTATCTGAAACGCTCGGGCTTCCCGGACCGCGCGTCTCCCAGCATCTGGCGCTCTTGCGCGCCCATCGCCTCGTCGCTGAGCGCCGCGACGGCCGCCGCCATGTCTACAGCCTCATTCAGCCGCAGATCGCTGAATGGATCGTCGAGGGCGTCGACTTCGTGGAAGGCCGCATCAACGGCGTCAGCAAGTCCGCGATCCAGACCGCCAGACGGCTCTGGTCGTCGCCCGGCGCCTGACGGAGATCGCAGCCCAAATCACGCACCCCAAACAAGGAGAGAGCCACATGCCAAGTTTCGCCGCAGGCGTTGTCAAATTCCAGAACGAGGTCTATCCGAAGAAGAAAGAGCTCTTTGAAAAACTCAGTACGGGTCAGTCCCCTGAAGCGCTCTTCATCACCTGTTCGGACTCCCGGGTCGAGACGGCGATGATCACCCAGACCGATCCGGGCGAGCTTTTTATCTGCCGCAACGCCGGCAACATCGTCCCGCCGCATACGAACCATACGGGCGGCATGACGGCTTCGATCGAATTCGCCGTCTCCGCGCTGAAGGTCCCGCATGTCGTCATCTGCGGCCATACGGAATGCGGCGCCATGAAAGGGGCGATGCACCCCGATGGGCTCGACGCCCTGCCCCATGTGAAGGAATGGCTCAGCTATTCGCGCGCCGCTGTGCAGATCGTGAACGAGCTCGCCGGCGACAAGCCGGAACCCGAGCGTATGAAAATGCTCCTTGAGCAGAACGTCATCCTGCAGCTGACGCACCTGAAAACCCATCCGAGCGTCGCTGCGGCGATGGCCAAAGGGGAACTCAAGCTCCATGGCTGGGTTTACGACATCAGGACGGGCGGCGTCGAAGCCTATGACGAGCACCGCAGCGCGTTTGTCGACGTCGCCGATCGCTACGCCGCCGAAGTCGCGCGCCGCGTGACCGAGGAAGGCTGCGCGGCCTGACGTCCCCGAACAATCGCGAGAGAAAATCATGACGACAGCTTCACCGACAGGCGCCGACCGGCGCTTTTTCGACACCTCCAACCTCAAGGGGGACATCTATGGCGGCCTGACCGCCGGCGTCGTCGCCCTGCCCCTCGCCCTCGCTTTCGGCGAGGCCTCCGGCGCGGGGCCCATCGCCGGGCTCTGGGGCGCCATTTTCGTCGGCTTCTTCGCCGCGCTTTTCGGCGGCACGGGAAGCCAGGTCTCCGGACCGACGGGCCCCATGGTCGTCGTGTTCGCGGGCGTTTTCGCCTCGCTCAGCGGCGATCCGGCGCTCGTCTTCGCCTCTGTCGTGCTCGCCGGGATCTTGCAGATCCTGTTCGGCGTGTTCCGACTGGGGCAATATATCCGGCTTGTTCCGTACCCGGTGATTTCCGGCTTCATGAGCGGCATCGGCTGCATCATCATCGCCCTGCAGCTCTCGCGCCTGTTCGGGCACGAACCCGACGGCGGCGGCACGATCCCGGCCCTGACGGCGATCCCGGGCGCGGTGACGGACCCGAACCTGTCGGCCCTGGCTGTTGGTCTCGTCACGCTCGGCGTGATTTTCATGTGGCCGAAATCCTGGGGCAAATGGGTGCCGGGCGCCCTGGCCGCGCTGATTATCGGGACCTTGCTGAGCCTCGTCGTGAAGGGGGCGCCAATCCTTGGCGACATTCCGACCGGTCTTCCTTCCTTCGTGATGCCGACCCTGACCCGGGACACGCTCCTCGTCGTCTTCGAGGCGGCGTTCATCCTCGCTGTTCTCGGCGCGATCGACAGTCTTCTGACCTCGCTCGTCGCCGACAACATGACGCGCACGCGCCATAATTCAGACCGCGAACTGATCGGCCAGGGCGTCGGCAACACGATTGCGGGATTTTTCGGGGCGATCCCCGGCGCGGGCGCGACCATGCGCACCGTCGTCAATATCCGCACCGGCGGCCAGACGAAAATCTCCGGCATGATCCACGCGCTCGTGCTTCTGGCGGTGGTCGTCAGCCTGTCGCCGCTCGCCTCGCAGATCCCCCATGCCGTGCTGGCGGGGATCCTGGTCAAAGTCGGCTACGACATCCTCGACATCTCCTATCTGCGTCGCGCCCATCGGGGGCCGCGCTGGGATCTCGCACTGATGGCGATCGTCCTTGGCCTGACGGTGTTCGTCGATCTGATCACCGCGGTCGGCGTCGGCGTCGTCCTCGCGGCCCTCGCCTTCGTGAAGAAGATGGCCGACGACCAGCTCGCCCAGGCCGTCCAGGCGGAGCCGCGCGTAACCTCGGAAGAGGAGCGCGCGCTTCTGAAGGAGGCCGACGGCAAGGTCACGATGTTCGAATTCGGCGGCCCGCTCAGTTTCGGCGCGGCTGCGGATCTTGGCCACCATGTGCGCGAACGCGCCAAGGATAGGGCGAGCGCCATCATCCTCGACTTCTCGCGCGTGCCGTTCCTCGACGTTTCGGCCGCCCGTGCGGTCGAGACCATCGCCTGCGACGCGCGCCAGGCGGGCAAGACGGTTTACGTGACCGGCATGAACGACGAGGTCAAAAACGTTCTTGCGGGTCTCGACGCGGATCATTGCCTGCCGACGGACACGCGCTACGAGACGCGCCTGGAGGCGCTGAAGGTCGCCGTGGGCGAGATCTCGAAGGCGAAAGGAAAGGTCCAGAGCCCCGAGGTTCCCGCCTTCGCGCCGGCTGAATAGCAAGGCGTCGCGCATCGCTTGAAAACGGCCCTGCAAGGGGCCGTTTTTGCTGACGGGGCCGCCCTGGCCTTCCGTTGAACGAAGCCTCCGCCGAAAGACGCCTCCGCCCGCGCGCGTCGAAGCGGGCTTAGGCTGCGGCGCGCGTGGACAAATGCGCCCCGGTTCGACACTGTCCGTCGCGGCGTGAAGCGATGAGGAGGATCACCCGTGCCCTTCAGACTATTTTTCTTCGTTCTGGCGTCGGCGGCGATCCTGGCCGGCTGCAGCGGTCTCAGCGTCCCCGACGGCCCGGAAGGGCGCGCAAGCGCGTCGGCGGCGGGGTCCGTTCCGGCGCCCGCCCTTTCCATCCCGTTTGAAAAATTCACCCTCGACAACGGCCTCGACGTCATCCTCCACGTCGACGATTCCGATCCCGTGGTGGCGATCAATCTTGCAGTCCATGTCGGCTCGGCCCGCGAGCGGCCCGGGCGCACGGGGTTCGCGCACCTGTTCGAACACCTGCTTTTCCTCGACTCTGAGAATCTCGGTTACGGCGGTCTCGACGAGATGAACACGCGCATCGGCGGCGAGGGCACCAACGGCTTCACGACAACCGACATGACGCAGTATTTTCAGGCCGTGCCCGCGGACGCGCTTGAGAAGATCATCTGGGCTGAGGCCGACAAGCTCGGCTTTTTCATCAACACGGTCACGCAGCCCGTCGTCGACAATGAAAAACAGGTGGTCAAAAACGAAAAGCGCCAGCGCGTCGACAACCAGCCCTTCGGGCATAATTTCTACGTGATCAACAAAGCGATGTACCCGGAAGACCACCCCTATAACTGGG
>CAZBOC010000183.1:0-5863 GCA_964493225.1 uncultured Caulobacterales bacterium
GACAGACGGGGCGCTCGCGCTAGGCATGATGAACGTCATCATCGGCGAAGGTCTGCACGACGCGGACTATGTCGAAAAACACACGATCGGCTTCGACGAGCTCGCCGAGCGTGCGGCGCAGTTTCCGCCCGAGCGCGTCTCCGAGATCACCGGCATCCCGGCGGAGGACATCCGCAAGCTCGCGCGAGAGTTCGCCACCACGCAGCCGGCCGCGATCCGTCAGGGCGTCGCGCTGGAGCGCAACCGCGGCGGCGGGCAGGCAATCCGCGCCATCACCTGCCTTCCGGCGCTGGTCGGCGCATGGCGGCATGTCGGCGGCGGCGCGGTGGAGATGCCGATATGGCTGTTCCCGTTCCGCTTCGATCGAATCTGCCGACCGGACTGGATCAAGCCCGGCACGCGCGTGATCAACGAACTCGACCTAGGAGCGGCGCTGACCGGCGAGACGCCGCTAGCGCCTCCGATCAAGTCTCTCTTCGTCTACAATTCCAACCCGGTTTCGCAAGCGCCCGAACAGTCCAAGATCATGAATGGGCTCATGCGGGATGATCTCTTCACGGTCGTAAGCGAGCTCTTCGTGAGCGATACGGCGCGCTACGCGGACATAATCCTTCCCGCAACGATGCAGGCCGAGCAGTTCGACATCATGGTGACATGGGGTCATCTTTACATGACTCTGAACCAGCCGGCGATCCCGGCCCCGGGCGAGTGCGTGCCCAATGTCGAAATGTTCCGGCGCCTTGCGCGAACGATGGGCTTCGACGACGACTACTGGAAGCGCACGGACGAGGAAATGCTTCTGCACTTCTACGACTGGGACTCGCCGCAACTCGAGGGCATCACGCTCGAGACGCTGAAGGTCACGGGCTACGCGAGGCTGAACGTGGGCCTGCCCGGCGAGCGCGCCCCGCATCGCGAAGGCAATTTCCCGACGCCCTCCGGCAAGTGCGAATTCAAGTCGAGCCTCGCCGACAACGGCAACTTCGTCGTCCCCGTGTGGCGCTCGATGTACGAAGGCGAACAGCCGGGCGAGCCGGTGGATGCGGTGCCGGACTACGTTCCGCCCTACGAGGCCGCCGCGTCGAATTCGGGGCTGTACGAGAAGTACCCGCTGAACATCGTCACGCCCAAGCCGCACGCGTTCCTCAACTCGCAATACGCCAACGAACCGAAGAAGCGGAAGCGCGAAGGGGCGTTCAGCGTGGTCATTCATCCGCAGGACGCCGGCGAACGGGGCATCGTAGAAGGAGAGACCGTGCGCGTGTTCAACGACCGCGGCAGCTTCGAGGGACCGGCGGTGTTGAGCGAGGACGTGATGCCGGGCCTCATAATGGCGAATGTCGGCCATTGGACGACCGAAACCCTCGGCGGGGCCACCGTCAACGCGGTGAGCTCCGATGCCCATTGCGGCCTAGGCATGGCGGGAACTTACAACGACAGCCTTGTCGAGGTGCGTCGCACGAACACGGCCTCGACTACGGTTGCCGGAGAGTGAGGACAGGCGAGGGGCGGCGCGGGCGCACGCTCCTCGCACCAGCAGGCGAAATGGAGAACGCCCCCCGATGGCATATGTGGTGACGGGAAATTGCGACGGCTGCCGCTTTACGGACTGCGTGACGGTTTGTCCGGTGGCGTGCTTCCACGCGGACGAGGCGCGCGTGTACATCGACCCGGGCATCTGTATCGACTGCGGCGCGTGCGTCGATGCCTGTCCTGTCAAGGCGATCGCGGACGAATTCGACCTCGAAGGCGAGGACACGACGTGGATCGCAATCAATGCGGAGAAGGCGCCGGACCTTCCCGTCATCCGCGCCAAGCAGCCGGCCCTGCCCACGGCGAAGGACCGACGCGCCGCTCTAGGAATGTGATCGGAGGATGCGCCGATGAACAGGTTTGGTGGGACGGAACCGGCGGTGCATGTCGCGATCGTCGGAAGCGGGCCGAGCGGGTTCTACGCTGCGGAAGCGCTGCTCGAGGCCGGCTTGCCGGTTCAGATCGACATGTTCGAAAAGCTGCCTGTTCCGTTTGGGCTGGTCAGATACGGCGTCGCGCCGGACCATCAGAAGCTGAAGGCGGTCGTCGAGGTGTTCGAGCAGATCGCCAGCGATCCGAGGTTTGCCTTTCATGGTGATGTCGAGATCGGGAACGCCGTGAGCCTCGACGATCTGCGGGCGAACTACCACGCGGTGATCCTCGCCTACGGCTCGTCCCGCGACCGTCGCCTCGACGTGCCGGGCGAGGATCTGCCCGGGGTGCATTCGGCGGCCTCGTTCGTGAGCTGGTACAACGGCCATCCCGACTTTCAGCACATGAGTTTCGATCTCACCCAGGAATCCGTGGTCGTCGTGGGCGCTGGCAACGTCGCGCTCGACGTGTGCCGTATCCTCGCCAAGACGGTCGACGAGCTGTGCAAGGGCGACATCACCGAGCCCGCGCTAGACGCGCTCGCCGCGAGCAGGGTGCGGGAGATCACCATCGTCGCGCGGCGCGGGCCCGCGCAAGCCCGCTTCACCACGAAGGAGCTGCGCGAATTCGGATCGCTGGAGGGGTGCGCTCCCTGGGTGGACGGGCAGGATCTCGAGCTTGGCGAGGCGTGCAGGCGGGAGTTGGAGAGTTTGAGCCACGTCGTCGCCAACCGCAACCTCAAGCTGTTGCGTCAGTTCGCCGACGCGCCAGAACGCAACCGCCGCTGCCGCTTTCGCTTCTTTCTCGATCCGCGGGAGGCGCAGGGGAACGGGCGGCTCGAACGGGTCGTTTTCGAGCGCATGCGGTTGGAAGGCGAGGCGTTCGCCCAGCGTACCGCGCCTACGGGCGAAACCGTCGCGATCGAGGCCGGCCTGATGTTTCGAAGCGTCGGATACCGCGGGACCCCCCTGAAGGGGCTGCCGTTCGACGAGGCGCAGGGGGTCGTGCCAAATCGCGGCGGGCGCGTGATCGATGACGGTGGACGGCCGCGCGCGCGTCTGTATGCGACAGGGTGGATAAAGCGCGGGCCGAGCGGCGTGATCGGCTCCAACCGCGCATGCGCGTTGGAGACAGTGCAGGCGCTGGTTGCCGATCTCGACATGACGATCGAGGCCAAGCCGGGTCGAGCCGGCCTCGACGGCTCCATCCTGGGGCGAGGCGCCATAACGATGGATGGCTGGCGGCGGATCGACGCGGCCGAGCGGCGTCTTGGTGCGCCCCTTGGAAAGCCCAGAGAGAAGCTGACGACTCGCGACGCGATGCGCGCGGCGGCGCATTGCGCTCCATCGAGCGAGGCCGCGTCTGTCGAAAGCGCGCAAGAGCGATGAGAATGGTCGGGCCCCCGTACGAGGGCGCGGCCACCCGCTCGACCGACGGGTCGCCGGCGCGGTCATTCACGGGACGCCGCACGGCATTCACCGAGGCCGACAGCGGCTGCGACGGTCCGGCCGCACGGAAGCTGCTCTCGGTCGAGCAGGCGCTCGCCACGGCGCTGGAGCTCGTCTCGCCCGTGGTCGAAACCGAGCTTCGGGCGCTGGAATCCGTGACTGGGCGCGCGCTCGCCCGACCGGTTCACGCAGCAATGCCATTGCCGCCCTTCGACCATGCCGCGATGGACGGATACGCGGTGCGCGTGGACGCGATGACGGGATCGGGGCCGTGGAGGCTGCGCATTTGCAGGCGTTCGGCAGCAGGCGACGCTCCTCCGGGTCTTCTATCGCGTTGCGACGCCGTCCCTGTCTTCACCGGCGCCGCCATCCCACCGAACTGCGACGCCGTTATCATTCAGGAGCACGTCACCCGCCTTGTTGACGACATCGTCGTCGCCGCCCGTCCGTCCATCGGCCTGAATATCCGGAGGAAGGGCGAGGATGTGCCGGCGGGAGCCGTGCTGGTCGATGCCGCGACGGAACTCGGACCGCGCCAGTGCGCCGCCATCGCCGCGACAGGCTGCAGCCGGGTCGTCGTGCGCCGCCGCTTGCGCGTGGGGCTCTTGCGAACGGGCAATGAACTGCGCACACCGGGTTCCGCCCTCGGCGCGGGGCAAATCCACGACGCCAATCGGTTCGGCCTTGGAGCCTCGCTGTGCGCCCCGTGGACGGAGCCGGTTCGGACAGCGGCGGCACGAGACGATCCCGCGGCGCTTTCGGCGGCGCTGCAATCCCTTGCAGAGGGATGCGACCTCGTCGTGTCCACCGGCGGCGCGTCCGTCGGGGAGGAAGACCATATGGTGCGCGCCGCCGCCATGGCGGGCGGGCATGCAACGCAACTCGGGGTTGCCATGAAGCCGGGGAAGCCGCTGCTTCTTGGCCATATCGGAAGCGCGGCCTACCTCGGATTGCCCGGCAATCCTGTCGCCGCGCTCGTCAGCTGGGCGCTCTTCGGCGAACCGATGGCGCGATGCGCTGCGGGCTTCGCGCTGCGCGCGCGGCTCGCGGCCACCGTTACCCTTGCCTCCCCGATCAGGCGAAGGCCGGGACGACGGGAATTTCGCCCGGCGCGGTTGGTCGGCCCGGACACTGCGGAACCTCTGGATCAGAAATTCGCGGCACGCATCGGCGGCTTCGCCTCGTGTGACGGATTGATCGTCCTGCCCGAGAGCGTGGCCGAGCTGGACGCCGGCGCCCGGATCGCGTTCCATGCGTTCTAGTCGGCGGCGCGTCGCTATTGCAGAGAGGGCTGCAGAGCCCGGCGCTTGAACACAGGACAAGGTACAATGGCCACAGGTTGGGCGCGCGAAGGTGCGGTGCAGGATCAGATCGAAGCCTCGTTGGAGGACGAGTTGGCGCGGCTTCGCGCGCGCCGTGCGCCGGTCGGCGAGACTCTGACGCATTGCGCGGAGTGTGACGAGCCGATCCCGGAGGCGCGCCGTAACGCCGTGCCTGGAGTGAAGCATTGCCTCGATTGTCAACGGGAGCGCGATGCGCGTCCGGTCCACCGCGGAGGCGTGAACCGGCGGAAATCCAAGGACAGTCAACTCAGGTAACGCTGCCTGGTCCTGCGACGGGAAGCCCGCGCGGCGCGCGAGCCATCGTGGTGATCGTTTAGAGCGTCGATATGTAGCCTGTCCGGGACAGTGCCGTCGTGAGGCCGCGCGCGCCTTCGGCCAGCACATCGCGCGGACCGCTCTTGCCCCAGTCCCGGCTGTAGGGCGGGATCGGAAACGGCTCGGGACCGACGATCTCGCGCCGGATGCCCCGAGCGAGCCCGAGGCAATCGCATCCGACGCCCTTGAGGCTTGTGTGATCATGATACGGCGTGCCGCACCAGGAGCGCACAATGGCAATGACACGCAATGGTGGCGTAGCGCAGAACGGCGTCCTGGCCGGGAATATGCGGGAAGCCGCGGAAGTTGGCGGTGTTGGCGAACTTCGCCCCGCAGGTTTCCATCCGCTTTTCGCAGCCCGCGCGGATGGTTAGGGCATCGCCCGCGGCGATGGACCGCGCCGGCGCTTGGAGCTGCGTGAGCACGGCGATGCCGTCGCTGAGGTCATGGCCCAATTCCTCGACAAGATAACGCCCGATTGGGAGCGTCGGAAGCAGAGCCTGGAACGTGCCATGGCCTGAGAACTTCCGGACCCGGTCGTGGCAGACGCAAACGCGACCCCAATCCAAGCAGTTTCAACGACTTGAATTTCGTCAATACCTACATGGACTTATGAGAAATTCACCAAATCGGCGCAGGCAACAGGTCCGGAGAATAGCGGCCCTGAGAGACCGCTTCCGGGCCTCCAGGCTACTGGGCCGGTGCTCAGCCCCTCCCGCATAACCCTCCAATACAACGGAAAAATCCGGCCGCAGCCGGATCGGGAGAACGCTTTCGCGGGGGCAAGTGGCGGAGGCGACGGGACCGGGATCGGACGTTCTCCACTCTTCAATGCCTTCACTATCGGGCGCG
>CAZBOC010000184.1:0-5830 GCA_964493225.1 uncultured Caulobacterales bacterium
CGGGTTCGGCGCGGGCGTCGGGCTTGGCGTCGGGTTCGGCGCGGGCGCCGGCGAAGGACTGGGCGCCGGGGCGGGACTGGGCGCCGGGCTTGGAGATGGCGCGGGCGACGGACTGGGCGATGGCGACGGGCTGGGCGTCGGGGCGGGACTGGAAGAAGAGGAGGACGATCCGTTGCAACCGGCGAGCGCAACGTTGCCGCTCAGCAGCGCCAGCGCCGCCGCCCGTTTCAGCGACATGACAGTCATGCAACCCTCACCGAACTCACGCAGTAACAATGTAACACGTCCGAGCCTCCTCGCGCCAGTTGAATCCGCACGCTGAAAGACGGCTTCTCTGGGGAAGCGGCAGGCTTCGAAACGATGACCGGCGCCGCCTAAACTTTCGATGAACGGGAAAAAATCTCACCGATTTGTCATGGGGTTGCAGCATTAATTCTGGCTGCCCGCGCCGGCTGGAAAGTCCCCCGCGCGCATCCTCCCGGCGGGCCCCGCGTCGGCGCGACGCAGCCGGGCGGCGCGAAAACAGGCCGGGCGCGCGCGCCCGGCCTGCTGATTTCTCCGCTGACGGATCGGCGGCGAGTTACTTGACCGCGAGGTCGATATCCTTGACCCAGCCGTCGGCGCCGGTCTCAAAATCAACCTCCCACCAGGTCGCGCGCGCCATGCTCACCGGTCCGGCGATGATGACGCCAGCGGCGCCGGCGTATTGTTTGCCCGCTCTGGCCCCGCCGCGGCGACGGACATTGACCATCGCCTTGTCAAGCTCGACTTCGACGCCGACATCGAAGGCTCCGGGCGTCGGCGCTGGCGTCGGCAGGGGTTCCGGCGACGGCGCAGGGCCCGGAGTGGGCGCGGGCGCCGGCCCTGGAGCCGGAGCAGGCGCAGGGGCTGGAGCCGGCGCGGGGCTCGGAGCAGGTGAAGGCGCCGGGCTTGGAGCGGGAGCCGGAGCAGGGCTCGGAGTCGGAGCGGGAGCCGGAGCAGGGCTCGGAGCCGGGCTCGGAGCGGGCGCAGGCGCTGGAGCCGGCGCCGGGCTTGGAGAAGGCGACGGGGCCGGCGGCGTCGGGGACCCTTGCGGGTTCGGCGCGGGCGCCGGCGTTCCGCCGTTCACGTTCAGCGTGATGATCTCGGTCGACGAGCCGCCCGGACCCGTGCAGCTGAGCGCATATTCACCGGAATACTCCGCCGGGAACACCAACTCGCCGACCACGGTCTTGATTCCGGACCAGCCGCCCGACGCGTAGCATTCGCCGGCCTCGGTGTTCCGGAAATCGCCCGACTTCCATCTCAGGGTGATCGGTTCGCCAAGGTCGTACTGCGATTTATCGGCGAAGAAGGTGATCTTCGGCGTCGGCACGACGCCTTGATCGTTCACGAAGACGAAGCGGTTGATCCAGTCCGCCCGGCCGCCGTTTTGGCACTGCAGATCGAAGGACGTGCTCTCGGTCAGGACGACCTGCTCGGATCCGACCGTCGTCTGCGGCGCAAAATTGGTCGGCCAGCTCTTCTTACATGTGCTGGCTTCCGCGTCGAAGGTGACCGTCACCATCTCGCCGGGGCGGACAGCCTCGGGAGAGACGGTGAACTCGTTGATCTTCACGATCGGCGCCGACGGCAGGAGAAAACCGCAGGTCACGTCCGCATCCGCGCCCGTGCCCTTGCCGACCATCGATCCCGCGTTGTCGCCGGCGAGTTCGTTCAGATATTCCTCAAGATTGGTGTAGCCGTCGCCGTCGGCGTCGCCATTGCGGTCGCTCGGATCGTTCCGGTTCAGACCGTTCGCCTGTTCCCAGGCGTCGGCCATGCCGTCGCGGTCGATATCGGCCGGCGCGGTCGAAGAATTCAGGACCGGCCAGCCGCCGCGTTCGCTTGGATCGTCGATAATGCCGCCCGAGCAGGTTCTGATCTCGCTGACGACGCGCGCGTCGGCGGCGTCGCGGGTCGGCTTTCGCGCGCCGGCGAAGGCGAGAACGTCCTTGTAGGCCTGTTGCGGTCCCGTGATCGAACTCGCCGGCAGCGAAAGCGATCCGTATCCCACCGGCTGGTCGGAGAGATAGATCCAGTCCTTCGGATCCACCACGAGACGCTCGTCAAGACTCGCATCGGGCCGGTTTGCGTCGAGGCTGTCCTTGACGTAAAATTTATGCGTGCCGAGATCGTTGTTCAGGAACATGTCGACGGCGTAGAGAGTACGCTTTTTCTCCGAGTTCGGACCAACGATGTTTATGTTGCCGACCCAGTTGTTGTTGGACGTGCCGTGGCGGTTATACACCTCGGCATTGTATTGCTGCGAGTTGTAGGTGACGTTGTTGATGAAATCGACCTGACCCGTGCCGCCGAGGCTTGGATTGCGGCGCTGATTATGGGCGATCAGATTGTGGTGAAACGTCAATTCCTGCGTCGCGTGGGCGAGCAGGGTGGAGCGCGAGTGATTGCCGCTCGGGTGGGTGGACCTGCGGAGCGTTTCATAGATCATCGACCACTGAATGGTCACATTCGCCGTATTCGGGCGATAATCGCCGCCCGTCGTGCCGCCATTGCCGGTCACGTCGATATTTTCGTCAGTCCCCCAACTCATGGTGACATGGTCGAGGATGATGTTCTGACCGTTGATCAGGATCGTGTCGACATTGCTCGACGTCTGCTGCGACGGGCCCGGACGCAGCCTGATATGGCGCATGATTACGTGATCGGTGTCGATATGGAGCGGAGACTGCAGGCTCGGGCCGTTGCGGATCGAGAACTGGACGCCGTCGCCCGGCGCCGTCTGACCGGCGATCGTGATATAGGGGTTGCGGATGCGGATGCGCGATTGCGCCTTGATCTCGCCGCTGACCTCGAAAACGCAGGTGCGCGGTCCCGCAGCTTCGGCGCAGGCGCGAAAACTGCCCGGGCCGGAATCGTTCAGATTGGTGACGATATAGACGTCGCCGCCGCGTCCGCCCTTGGCGTATTTCCCGAAACCTTCCGCCGTCGGAAAGGCGAGCGTCTGCCCGGTCGAGCCCTGCGCGAGCACGCCGCCCGCCGAAGCGATCCCGAAGGCGCCGCCGAGAAGCGCGCGTTTGATGGTCTTTGTAGATGATGACATAGATGCAAGTCCTGGTTCATTTACTCGGTGAAGGGGACGGCCCTGCGGACGAACGCCCCCTGAAAGGCAAGAGCGCCGGCCCGACAGGCCAAAGACATGCTTGACCAGTAGAACCCTGTTCGCCCCGAGCGCCAACGCTGCTACTCCTCATTTCACGCAACCGGCGCCTTGCTGAAGGCGCCGCCGCGTCGTTCGAAGGGATGAGACAAGATCCTGTAGAATGAATGACGCCCATACGGACAATTCATCTCAATTCTCCACGACACGCCCGGCGAGAACACGCACAGAGAGCGACAGCCTCGTCGCGTATTTTACTCTTTGTACCAATTTCTTTTTCCACGAAGGCGCCAACCGGTTGCAATATCCGGCTTTTCCGCGTTGATCCTTGTACAAACCTCCCAAAGCTTCCCTCTCGGTCAGCGCATTCCTGACAATTTTCGATAATACAACAGGCTTCAAAAATCGATCCTTAGGCGAATTACAAATCGACAAGGGCCTGACCGCATAAAACGAATGCGAGGCGGAAAAACGCCCGCTGCGGGAATCTTCAGAATTTGGCGACGAACATTATCATTTCGTTAATATCGTCCGTATTCGATTGAACACCGTTCGGCGCGCCTATCGTCGGCAAACGCGAAAGTGCAACGAAGACTGACGAATTCGCCCTTGAAGCGAAAGGGGCGCGTGGCGCACACCCCCGGGCTGAATTTCGTTGACTTTTTGTCATCGACCGCCGAGCAGATGGCGCGCGGCCGGCGGGTATCGCGCTTGCAGGAGGGGGCGTGCAAGAGGATCGAATACGAACAGACGCGCAAGACGCGGGGCGCGAGGCGACGAGGATGGCGACATGAGCGCAGGCGGTCTCAGAAGCGGCGAGAGGACCCGCGGTAATGTGCTGATCCTGTCGGCCGGCCGGCGGGTTTCCCTTCTGAGGGGATTTCAGGAGGCGGCGCGCGCTTATCCCGGGTGCGAAGTCGTCGCCGCGGACGCCAATCCCGACCTCAGCGCCGCCTGCCACGCCGCCGACGCCGCCGAGCCGCTCCCCCGCGTCCGCGAACCCGCCTACGCCGACGCGCTGAAGGCGCTTTGCGAAAGGCGCAATATTCGCCTCGTCGTACCGACCATCGACACCGAACTCCTCGTCCTCGCGGACCTGCGCGAGGAGATGGCCGCGACCGGGCTCGAACTCCTCGTCAGCGCGCCGCATCTCGTCGCGACCTTCGGGGACAAGCGCCGCACGGCGGCTTTCTTCCGCGAACGCGGGCTCGACACGCCGGCCCTTTACGCGCCGTATGAAATCGATTTTCCGGTTTTCGTCAAACCCTATGACGGCTCGCTCAGTTCGGGCGCCCAATTGATTGAACGCCGCGAGGACCTGACGCCCGCGATCCTCGACAATCCGCGCAACATCTATTGCGAATATGTCGCCCACGACCGGAATGACGAGTTCACCTGCGATCTCTATTTCGACCGGACGGGCGCGCTGAAATGCGTCGTCCCCCGCAGGCGGATCGAAGTGCGCGGCGGCGAAGTCGCAAAAGCCGAAGCCTGCAGGAACGAGATCGTCGATCTGTTGTTCGATCGCTTCCGGACGGTCGAGGGCGCGCGCGGCGTGTGGACGCTGCAGGTCTTCCGCCACCGCGAGACGGGCGCCCTGAAATTCATCGAGGTCAATGCCCGCTTCGGCGGGGGCTACCCGCTGACCCGCTGCGCCGGCGCCGATTACCAGGCCTGGCTCCTGAAGGAGTATCTCGCCGGCGAGGAGGTCGACGTCTTTCACGGCTGGACCGACGGGATGAAGATGCTGCGTTACGACGCCGAAGTGATCGTCAGCCCGTGACGGCGGTGCGGATCCCGCGCGACGTCGCCCTCGTCTTCGACCTCGACGACACGCTCTACAAGGAGCGCGACTATGTCCGCTCCTGTCTCGATTGGTTCGCGCACGCCTTGTCTGCGCAAGGCTATCCGACCCCGGACGGCGCGGCGCGCCTCCATGCGCTTTTCGAGGCCGGCGAGCGCGACCCGATCGGCGTTCTGTGTACGCAGGCGGGCGTTGACGCGCGCGAGAAGGCCGCCCTCATTGAGGCGATGCGCGCCCACGCGCCCGCGATCGAACTGACGCCGGGCGCCGCCGCCCTCCTCTCGCGATTGCGCGCCGAGAACCTGCCCTATTCCATCGTCACCAATGGCCGCGGCATCACCCAGCGCCGCAAGCTCGCCGCCCTCGGCCTCGAAGACCCGCTGTCGCTCTCGATATCCGAGGAGACGGGCGCGCCGAAGCCGGAGCGGCGCGCCTTCGCCCTCGCCGCCCGAGCCCATGGCGACGCGCGGTACTTTTATATCGGCGACAATCCGAAGCATGACTTTGCAGCGCCCAACGCCCTCGGCTGGACCACGGTCATGCTGCGCGACGACGGACGGAATATCCATCGGCAGACGGTCGATTACGGCCCGGACCACGCCGCGCGGCACGTTGTGGGGGATCTGCCGGCGGTTCTCGATCTCCTTTGAGACGATCTGAGCCGTTTTGAAAATCATTCCTTCATGGGCGTCAGCGGGTTTCCGGATTACAGGCCATGGCAAGAGAACCCTACAGTGGCGACGAGGCCCAATATCAGTTAGCGGAAATTCTGGGATCCGCCGCTCAATCAATCTCCAGCTTTCGTATAAGGACGAATGCTTCTGCGGCTTCGACGCCGACCTGGGAGCCGCGCAAGCGGGCGAGCGCGTCGATCGCCTGGCACG
>CAZBOC010000185.1:0-5807 GCA_964493225.1 uncultured Caulobacterales bacterium
TCTTCTTTCTCCTGATCGGGCGCTATCTCGACCATCGCCTGCGCTGGCGGGCGCGAGCGGCCGCGCGCGATCTCCTCGCGATGCAGGCGACGACGGCGCGCCGGATCGGCGAAGGCGGCGTCATCGAGCCGGTTTCGGCCCGCGACGTCGCGCCGGGCGATCGCCTGCTTCTGTCGCCGGGGGATCGCGCGCCGGTCGACGGCGTCGTCGTCGAGGGCGCGTCCCATGCGGATGTTTCGCTCGTGACGGGCGAAAGCGCGCCGCGCAAGCTCGGGCCCGGCGACAGCATCCATGCAGGGGTCGTCAATTCCTCGGACCGCCTTGTGATGGAGGCGAAAGCAACCGTTGAAAACTCCCTCGTCGCCGATCTCGCGCGGCTGATCGAGGCGGGCGAGCAGTCGAAGAGCCGCTACATCCGGCTCGCCGATCGCGCGGCGGCGCTTTACGTGCCGGTCGTCCATTCCCTGGCGCTCGCGACCTTCGCCGGATGGCTGTTCCTGACCGACGCCGGCTTGCGCGTGGCGATCATGAACGCCGTCGCGGTCCTGATCATCACCTGCCCCTGCGCCCTCGGCCTCGCCGCGCCGGCGGTCCAGGTCGTCGCGACCGGCCGGCTCTTCAAGGGCGGCGTGCTCGTCAAATCCGGCGACGCGCTGGAAAGGCTCGCCGCCGCCGACGCCATGGTTTTCGACAAGACGGGCACGTTGACGCTCGGCCGGCCGAGCCTCGTCAACGCCAATGAAATCGCTTCGCGTGAATTGCAGGACGCCGCTGCGCTGGCGCGCATTTCCCGTCATCCTCTGTCGCGCGCGGTCGTGGCGGCCGCCGGTCCCGGGGGGGCGGCGGTCGATGCGGTCGAGTTTCCGGGCCTCGGTATCGAGGCGACGATCGATGGCGAACGCGTGCGCTTTGGCTCGGCGGAATGGGTTGGCGCCGCGCCCGTCAGGCACGACGCCGGAGCGGCGATGGAGGCGTGGAGCAGGCGCGGCGACGGCCCGTCGCAGCGCTTCGTTTTTGAGGACGCGCCGCGCGCCGACGCGCCCAGAGTAATCCGTGAGCTGACGGAGAGAGGGCTCGTCGTTGAATTGCTCTCCGGCGACCGCGCGGAGGCGGCGGGCCTCGCGGCCGAGCGGCTCGGCCTCAAGACCTGGTCGGCGGGCGTTTCCCCGCAGGAAAAAGCCGCGCGTCTCGAAGCGCTGCGCGAGGCCGGGAAAAAACCCGCCATGGTCGGCGACGGGCTCAACGACGCGCCGTCGCTGGCCCACGCCCATGTCTCGCTTTCGCCCGGAAGCGCTGCGGACGCGAGCCAGGCGGCGGCGGACTTCGTCTATCTCGGCGACGGGCTCGCCCCGATCGTCGAGGCGGTGGACGTCTCGCGAAAGGCGCGCCGGCGGATTATTGAGAATTTCGCCTTCGCCGCGCTCTACAACGCCTGCGCGATCCCGCTCGCCGTCCTCGGGCACGTAACCCCGCTGATCGCGGCCCTCGCCATGTCGGGCTCGTCCATGGTCGTCACGCTGAACGCCCTGCGTCTCGCCGGCGGGGGAGGCGAGCGGCGGGCCGACGCGCGAAAGGCGGCGGCGGGCGCCGCTGTCGCCGCGACGTGAAGGGACTGATCTATCTCATCCCGATCGCGCTTTTCCTGGGCGGGCTCGGCCTTGCGGCGTTTCTCTGGGCCCTGCGCTCGGGCCAGTTCGACGATCCCGACGGCGCGGCGGCCCGGATCCTCCTCGACGACGACATTGACGACGGAACCGACGCCGAAAGAGACCCGCCGCGGCGGCGAGGCGGGGTGGATTCAGACGCGGGCCGCTAAGCGGCGACTGTTCAAAATCAAGCGGCGCGACGGCGCTCCAGACCCCGCCACGTCCTTTCGCCGCAGGCGCCGCAGCGGGCGTAGCGCCGCGGCTCGCATGTGGCGCTGAAGCGCCAGCCGCCGGCGTCCCGAACAGAGACCTCGCGGCTACAAATCCGGCGGCGGTTGAACCGTGAGCGTCCGACGAACTCGACACTATCTAAGTGACGAGCCCGTGCCATCGCACCGGTAACAAATTCCACCGTCTATATGCCGATAATTTTCTATAAAACCAGTCCCCCCGCATTTTCTGCATGCATTTTTATGGTTATCCGTATTTTTGAATCTTTTTACTTTGGGAATATTTTTCCGGGTGTAGTTTATAGCAAAGGTTGAAAGATTTGTCGCTAGCTGCCGCGCCATCTCGGCGTCGTTTATCGCCACGTGTTGGGGCAGCGGGTCGATGCCGCTGTTTTCACAAGCGTCAACCAATTTGTACCATTTGTCATGGAATGGGTCTTCCAGCGCCAGGCTTCGCGCCTGCGTGTACGCCAACATGATACAATGCAATTTTCCGATGGGATCTTCCACGTCGAATGCCTCGGACGTCTGCCGGATAATCCGATGATCATACTCCGCGTTGTAAGCGAAAACGAACCGGTCGCGACAGGCATTGGCCACGTCCTCAACAATGTCGGGCCACTGTTTTTCGTTTTTAAGATCCTTCTTTCGGATCCCATGGCGGTCCGTTGCACCCTTCCTTATTGGCGCCGTCGGGTTTACCCGCGAGTTAAGCAACACCTCGCCCGCCGGTCCAACTATTCCGATCTCTATAACTTGCGCTTTCTTTGATTTCAGGTCTGTCGTTTCAGTATCGAGCACGCACCAGTTACCGCTCGCGACTGCCTGTTTCAGCGTAACGAGATCAGGATTAGCCCTCTCAATGACCGACTTTTTTGGTCGCGGAATGGGCCAGTACAACTGGTTTGGTCGCAGAAGGGGCCAGTACAACAGGTACAAGCCGAACCCCATGATCAGCAAAACCGCCAAAATCCCCACCGTTTGAGCCCCCATTTTGCGTTGACAGAGATCTTTTATCACACAGTCCAACGGATACATTGAACCAGTCTCGCGATGCGGTTTCCGCCGCCGCGGCGAGGCCGGGAAACTGCTGAACGCGGCCTTCCGAAACATGCCGCCGCTCAGCGGGCGGGAACCGCGTTCAAGGGTGGAAGCGTTCGGCCAGTAAATCCTTATGAAAGGGGCCTGTCGACCGTTCGGGCAGGCGCGGCGGCGGCGCCCCGGATTTCGCGATAGGCGTGCCAGGTGGCGTGGCCGAGGAGGGGGAAGGCGACGGCGAGACCGACGAAGAACGTGGCGACGCCCGCCGCGGTGATGACGGCGATGAGCCAGGCCCAGAGCAGCATGGCGCCCGAGCTTTTCTGCAGCGCTTTCAGGCCTGTCCCGATCGCGCTGAACATGTCCGTCTGCTCGTTCATGACCATCGGAACCGAGACGACTGTCATCAGGTAAATGCCGAAGGCGATCACGCCGCCGACCAGGGTTCCGATCGTGATCATGGCGAGGCCCGCGCCTGTCGAGATCGCGAAGCTGAGAAACTGATCGAGGGGCAGATAGATCCCGTTGGTGAAAAGCGCGTAGAGAATGAGCGCGATCCGCACCCAGACAAGGGCGGCGAACATCAGGAAAAAGCCGATATAGGCGAGTTGCACGACCGACTGGCGCGAGGCGAAGCGCACGGGAAAGAGGCGCGGAGGCTCCCCCGTCTCGATCCGCCGGCTGAGTTCGTAGAGTCCGACGGCGAGAAGCGGGCCGAAAATCGCGAACATGCCGAAGGCCACCGGGATCAGCGAGGCGTATCCCGTTCGCCACAGGAAATAGGTGATCGCCGCGCCGCCTCCGATCACCAATGCGCCGTATCCGACGCTCTGAACCGGGGCGCGCTTGATGTCGTTCAGGCCGGCGGCCAGCCAGCGCCAGGGCGCGTCCGTTGAAATGGCGGGCTCCGCCGCCCGAGTGGTCGTGGTCATTGCATGAACGTAGGCGGCTTCCTTCAGGAAAACTTGATCCAGATCAGACCCCGGATGAGACGATGGCGGCGGCCAGGGCGATTTGCGTCCGCGCAAATCCCGCCCGACGGGTCGGCCTCCCGCGCGGGCGCGCGCGGCCGCGCGGGGGTTGGGGCCGGCGCCCGCGCCCCCGCGCCGATCATGCGGCGGCGGGTCCGGCTTCCAGCCGCGCCGTGAGGGAATGGCGCATGATGGACTGGGCGGGGCGGCGCGGGGAATCGAGCCAGCGCTCGATCAGCGTTCCCCATGTCACGTTGCAACTGATCTCGCGCCAGAGCGCGCCGGTCGCCTCCGACGCCGCGGCGTAACCCTCCGGATCCGAGAGGTACCGCCTGATCGCAGCGGCGATCTCGCCGGGCGCGCGCTCGCGGACCATGGCGGCGGCCTGCGCGTTGCGGAAATGCATGCGGAACATGGGGTGGTCGGAAACCACGAGGGGCGTGCGCGCGGCGAGCGCTTCGTAAATCGCCATGGGCAGGCCTTCGGGGTAGTCGTGCCGGCTCGGAACGACGGAAATGGTCGCCGCCTTGGCCGCTTCGACGGCGAGATGGTGCGACTGGCGGCCCATGAGTTCGACGACATGGCCGAGGCCGGCGGCTTTGATGCGCGCCGCAGCGGTCTCGCGGAAGGCCCCGTCGCCTAGAAGCGTCCAGCGGCAGTCGCTTCCCTCGGCGCGCAGGGCGGCGGCCGCGTCGATGCAGTCGCCGACGCCCTTGCCTTCCAACATCTGGCCCACGAACAGGATCTGGGCGGGGCCCTGGGGCAGGCGCTTGGGGGGATTGTCGCCGGGCGTGTGCTGGTGGGGCCAGTCCCAGGGAAAGATCTTTTCCGCCTTGACCCCGATGCGGCGCAGGGAAAGGGATGCGGGTATGTTGTGGTTTCCCACCATGGGCACCCGGCTCTTGTTGAGGAGCCGGGCGAGACGGAAGCCGCGCAGGCGCGCGCGCCAGCCGCCCGTCTCCCAGCTGTCGGCGAACATCGGCAGCGTGCGGATGTTGCGGCGCAGGGCCCAGGCGAGAACGCGGCGCGCCGGCGTGTGAAGCACGAGGTAGTTGATCCGCCATTTTTCGAGCAGCGCGATGATGGCGGGTTCGTCGAGCGGCCCGCCGGCTTCTGCGGGAACGCCCGCGGTGAAAAACCCCTCCGCGAGAGCCTCTTCATAGGGTTCCGGCGCCAACATGGCGCACACGCCGACAAACTCGGCCCGCTCGGTCAGTCGTTCGACGAAACCCACGGAATAGCGCTGGGCGTAATAATTCTCTTCGCCGCCGCCCTTCAGCCGATGATAGGCTTCGCGATAATCGCCATGTTGCACGAACGCGATCCGCATGGGGGTCTTTTTCTCTCGCTCGGCGTTCCGGCTCTCGCACGGCGGCGGCGTTTGGTCAGGGTTAACGGCGTCGCAGGTCCGCGAGCGCCCGCATTCGCGACGATGGAGTATCGTCCTTAAGGGTTAAGAATCGATCCTGCATGGCAATAGCAGGAATCGCCTTGGGAAATTACGAATTTGCTGTTGACCATTTATCGCGCCCTCTTTAAGTAGCGCGCTTGCTGGATGGTTGGCCGTCAGAGCGTTGGCTTTGAAACGCAGCCTGGCCTAGCTGAAGAAGAGAAGTTTTCCGCGTTATTCGTCTGCGCGCAATCGCCGTGCGTAGGAGGGATCGGCGGAGCAATCGCCCGGTGGTCGGGGCGCGGCCCGCGCCTGTGACGGTCGGGCCGGACGTGTGTTTCTGGAGCGCCTATGCCGACGATCCAACAGCTGATCCGCAAGCCGCGCAAGCCGAAGCGGAAGATCAACAAGGTTCCCGCGATGGAAGCTTGTCCGCAAAAACGCGGCGTGTGCACGCGCGTGTACACCACGACGCCGAAAAAGCCCAATTCGGCGCTGCGCAAGGTCGCGAAAATCCGGTTGACCAACGGCT
>CAZBOC010000186.1:0-5796 GCA_964493225.1 uncultured Caulobacterales bacterium
GTGACCTTCGACACGGGCGGAATTTCTCTCAAGCCCGGCCCCGGCATGGAGGACATGAAGTGGGACATGGGCGGCGCCGGCGCGGTCACCGGCGCCATGGCCGCCCTCGCCGGGCGCAAGGCGAAAGCCAACGTCGTCGGCGTCATCGGGCTCGTTGAAAACATGCCCGACGGCAACGCCCAGCGGCCGGGCGACATCGTCAAATCGATGTCCGGGCAGACGATCGAGATCCTGAACACCGACGCGGAGGGCCGGCTCGTCCTCGCCGACGCGATCTGGTGGACGCAGGAGACCTACAAGCCGAGGGCGATCGTCGATCTCGCAACGCTGACAGGGGCGATCATCATTTCGCTGGCGAACGAATTCGCCGGCCTCTTCACCGCCGACGACGATCTGGCCGCGCAACTGGCGGCGGCCGGCGAGGCGAGCGGCGACAGGATCTGGCGGATGCCGCTGACGAAGGCCCACTACGACATGATCAAGTCCGACGTCGCCGACATGAAGAACATCGGCGGGCGCGAAGGCGGTTCGTCCACGGCGGCGGCCTTCATCGGCAAGTTCGTCAAGAACGCGGTCCCCTGGGCCCATCTCGACATCGCCGGCGTCGCCTGGACGTCGAAAGAAAAACCGACCGCGCCGAAAGGCGGCGTCGGCTACGGCGTGCGCCTGCTCGATGAATTCATTCGAGCGAATTACGAGGGCTAGGCCGCCGCGTTGCGGTCAAACCCCTGACGAGGCTCAGGGTTTTACGCTTGAGCCGCCATGGAAACAAAGACGCGCTGCGCTCTTTTTTCTCCCGTTGGCGCGCCGCGCGCCACTGATACTGATAGATGGAAGCGGTGATCACTTCTTCTTGAGAAGCTCGCCGCGCACGCGGATCGTCCTCGTCGCAATGTTCGTCTCCAGGAGGAAATAGCCGAGGGCGACGATGATCGCCGCCATCGCGAGGACGAACAGGAGCGCGACGCCCCGCCTTGCGTCGTAGCCGGCCATGTCGCTGAGGAAGATGAGCGCGACGAGACATGCGATCACGAGGGCCGCGACGGCGCTCGCCGAAATCGCGCGCTGGGCGAAGAGCATGCGCTGGTCGAGGATGGCGAGCTCGTGGCGGCGGCGCTCGACATGGCCTGCGTCCGGCGCGGCGACGATCAGGTCTTCCAGGGCGCGGGCCCGGTCGATCGCTCTGGCGAGCCGCTGGGTCATGACGTTGAGGAACGAGCCGATGGCGACGAGGAGGAACACGGGTGCGACGGCGAGTTCGATGACCTCGGTTACGGCCTGTGGGGCGGAAGCTTCCATGGCGAGAAGTTCAGCGCCGTTCGGCCGCGGCGATCAAGCCTGTCGGCGCGGCGCGCGGCGGCGGTGTTTGCGCGCGTCGGAGGAAACGCCTAGCTTCACCCGCAGTGAATGAGGAGCGGACGGCGTGAAGATCATGGCGCTGATTGTCGTAGGTTTGCTGGCGCTTGCGCTGGCGGGGTTCGTATTCCTGGGCCTGCGCTCGCAGGCGGGCGCGCCGCCGGGGCTGCAAGGGGGTCGCCTCGCGCCGTGCCCGACCTCGCCGAACTGCGTTTCCACTGAGCCCGGCGCGACGGAGCCGAACGCCGCGCCGCTCCCGCCCGACGTCTGGTCGCGGATCCCGGCCGCCGTCGAAAGCCTCGGCGGGGAGACGCGCACCGTCACGGACGATTACATCGCCGCGACCTTCACCTCGCGCGTTTTCCGCTTCGTCGACGACGTTGAATTCAGGCGCGCAGGCGATGCTGTCCATGTGCGCTCGGCCTCGCGCGTCGGCCATAGCGACATGGGCGTCAACGCCAAAAGGGTCGAGGCGCTGCGCGCCGAACTCGCCGCATCGTGACGGAAGTTCTGTTCTATCATCTTGAACGCGCGCGGCTTGAAGACGTTCTGCCGGGCCTCCTTGAGAAGACGCTGGCGAGGGGCTGGCGGGCGCTCGTGCGGGCGGGCTCGCGCGCCAGGGTCGAAGCGCTCGACGAGTATTTGTGGACCTATCGCGACGACGCTTTCCTGCCCCACGGCGCCGGCCTCGACGGGGACGCGGCGCGCCAGCCCGTCTGGCTGACCGACGGTGACGACCGGCTGAACGATGCGGAGGTCCTGTTCATCGTCGACGGCGCGCGCCGCCCGGCCGACGCGCTCGAACCCTTCGCGCGCTGCGTGACGATTTTCGACGGCGGCGACGAGACCGCCCTGGGCGAAGCGCGCGCCTTTTGGAAGGCGGTGAAGGCGGCCGGCCATGAAGCGACCTATTGGCGTCAGACGTCGGCCGGGCGCTGGGAGAAGCAGGCGTGAAGCGTATGCGAGCCTTCCCCGCCGCCGATGGCGGGAATTCATTCAGGAAACCGGGCGCGCTTTCCGATCCGCGAGCTGACCTTTCAGTTTGTCAACGGATGAAATGCGCCGCGGACGGGAAGATGCTGAAGCCGGCTTCCGCGATGGAGGGATCGCCATGATGGTTCTCGAACCAGTCGCGATGCTGTTCTCGCTGATCGCGTCGATCCTTCGGCTGGGCGCGGGGAGGGGCGCGGTGCCCGTCGCGGTCGGCGAGCCGCTCATTCTCTACGAATTCGAGGGCTGTCCGTTCTGCCGCGTCGCGCGCGAGGCGGTGTCGGCTTCCGGCGTTCCCGTGCTCGTGCGGCCCTGCCCCAAGGGCGGAAAGCGTTTTCGCCCCAGGGTCGCGGAACTCGGCGGGAAGGCCCAGTTTCCCTATCTCGTCGATCCCAACACGGACGAAGCGATGTATGAAAGCTCGGACATCGCGCGCTATTTGCGCCGGACCTATGGCGGCGGACGCCCCCTCGTTCACTGGCTCGGTCCGATCAATCTCGTCTCCTCGCAATTCGCCGTTCTGGCGCGCGCCATGGCCGGAACGTTCGCTCGCCGCGCGAAGGCGAACGACGCCCCGCTCGAATACACCGCAGCCGAGCGCAGTCCCGGCGGACGGCTCGTCAAGGAACGCCTGTGCGAACTTGAACAGGAATATCTCTGGCGCTCGCAAGACGCCGACAACGGATCCGCGCCGCGCCTCTTTGATCCCTCAACCGGCGAGGAAATCGCCGGTTCTCGAGCCGTCAGGGTCTATCTCAACCGGCGTTACCGGCGATGACGCCGGAAACGGCCGTAAAATTCCGTAAGCTGATCGAGGCGCGCCGCAGCGAACTGGTCGCGCTGTGCGAGGCCTCCAGCGAGGCCCGTGCGGCGGTGGCGCTCGACAGTCAGGTGATGGGCCGCCTCTCCCGCCAGGACGCGCTGCAGCAGCAGGCGATGGCGAAAGCCAGCGACGCGCGCCGGAAAGCGCAGATCAACCGGCTGAACGCAGCGCTCCGGCGGCTTGACGCCGGCGAGTTCGGCTGGTGCGCGGCTTGCGGCGAGGCCATCGCGCCGCGCCGGCTTGAAATTGATCCGACAGCGGAGCTCTGCGTCGACTGCGCCGGCGGCTAGATCGGCAGCGCGGGGTCGTATTTTATCGTGTCGAGCACGAAATTCGATTCCGAATCCTTTACGCCGGGAAGCCGCACGAGCCTTTTCAGGACCACCTCGGCGTAGGCGTCCATGTCGGCGGCGACGACCTTCAGGAGATAATCCCCGCCGCCGGAAATCGCGTAACAGGCGACGACCTCGTCAATCGCCTCGATGCTGCGCATGAAAGCCGCGAGGAGATCCTCCGAATGGCTCTCCATCTTCACGAAGACGTAACCCAGGACGTTGAGGCCGACCCGTTTGCGGTCGACGAAGGCGCCGTAGCCGGAGATGACGCCCGTATCCTCAAGGCGCTTCACGCGGCGGTGGCAGGCGGACTGGGACAGCCCCACGCGCTCGGCGAGTTCGGCGTTCGTCAGGCGTCCGTCCTCCTGTAGGAGGGCGACGAGTTTCCGGTCGACCAGGTCCAGCATAGGGTAAATCTCCCGAAAATTTCGCGATCAAGGGGATATTTTCCTGTCTAAACGGTAATATGTGCATAAATCGGGAAGAAATTCCATCGAATGCCGATTACATAGCAGGCATGACAGAAGCTCAGGAAACCGGTTCAAACCCCTTCGCCGCCAACACGTCGCACCAGCTGCGCGGCGATTACGAAAACATGCGGGCCGACTACACGGTCGATCAGCCCTATGATCGCTATACGGAAGAAGAGCAGGAGCGCTGGCGTTATCTCTACCGCCGCCAAAGGGCGCTTCTCCCCGGCTACGCCGCGCAGGAGTTCATCGAAGGTCTGGAAAGCCTCAACGCCGGAGAGGAGATCCCGCGCCTGGAAGACGCCAACAGGGTGTTGATGAAGGCGACCGGTTGGCGGCTTGTCGCCGTGCCGGGGCTCATTCCCGACGGCGTCTTCTTCGAACATCTCGCCAACAAGCGTTTCCCCGTGAGCTGGTGGATGCGGCGCGCGGACGAAATCGACTACCTCGTCGAGCCCGACATTTTTCACGATTTCTTCGGCCATGTGCCGCTGCTCTCCAATCCGGTGTTCGCCGACTACATGCGCCAATATGGCGAGGGCGGACCGAAGGCGCTGGAATATGGCGCGCAGAAGATGCTGGCCCGGCTTTATTGGTACATCGTCGAGTTCGGGCTGATCCGCACCGATGAAGGCCTTCGCGCGTTCGGCGCCGGCATGCTGTCGTCAAAGGACGAGACGATCTACTCGGTCGAAAGCGAGACGCCGCACCGCATCGCCTTCGATCTAGAGCGCGTTCTGAATACGGATTATATGGTCGACGACTTCCAGAAGACCTATTTCGTCATCGACAGTTTCGAAGACCTGTTCCGGATCTGCGGCCAGGACTTCACGCCCTTTTACAGGAAATTCAGCGAAGGCGAGGGGATTGATCCGGAGACGCTCCTGCCGGGCGACAAGGTGATCCACCGGGGCGCCTGGGGCCGCTGAGCGGTTCGCCGCCGATTTCGGTCGGGCGACGCAAACCGCGGCCCCGGCGCTCTCCGGGCCTTCTCGTTCGTCCATCGCCATTGCGCCTCAGCGCAGGTCGAGGAGCGGCTCGGAGATCCAGCCGTCGACGCCGGAAGTGAAATCGATCCGCCACCAGGCGGCGCCGCTGACGAGGCTCGGGCCTTCGACGATGACGCCGTCCGCCCCGCGTAGCTGGAACTGGCCGAGCCGCGCGCCGTCCGGCGTCGCCCGCGGGCGCGCCCTCGCGACGTCAAGCTCGACAAGGGCGCCGATTCCGAAACCGCCCGGGGTCGGGGTCGGCGTCGGGGTTGGCGTCGGCGTTGGCGTCGGCGTCGGAGACGGGCTCGGCGCGGGTGCGGGCGATGGGGAGGGCGCGGGAGCCGGCGCAGGGCTCGGCGACGGGGCGCCTGTCGCGGCCAGCTTGTCTTCCTGCACCCACCCATCCGGGTCCGTCGCAAAGTCAATCTGCCAGCGCGCGCTGCCGCTGCGGACTTCCGGACCGTCGACAATGACGCCGGTCGCGCCCACGGGCTGCATGCCGAGCGGCCGCCCCCGTGGTCCGGACCGGACCCGCGTCGCCGACGTCAATTGAATCGCCGCGCCGACCTCGAGCCCGCCTGGGGCGGGGGACGGCGTCGGCGCCGGTCCGGGCGCCGGCGTCGGGGCGGGAGAGACGGTGATCGTCCGTGTCGCGACGTCCTCGGCGCCGTCGTCGTCGGTCACGGTCAGCCGCGCGGTGAAAGCGCCGGGCGCCGAATAGGTGAACGCGCCTGTCGGCGTAACGGCGTCGATCGCGCCGTCGCCGTTGAAATCCCAACTATAGGCCGTGATCTGACCATCGCCGTCCGTGGAGCCCGTGGCGGAGAAATTCA
>CAZBOC010000187.1:0-5792 GCA_964493225.1 uncultured Caulobacterales bacterium
GGGCCCCGCCGGCGCAGGCCCCGGCGCCGCAGGGCGTTTCCCGGGTGGGCGAAGCCGGATATACTAGGTTCGTGTGAGGTGGTTCGGAGCGCCATGATGTTCGAAAAGATTACGCGCGGAATTCGGGTGAGCGTCATTCCCAATTATCTGGAGGGCCGATCTGATCCGGAAGACGGCCGGTTCGTATGGGCATACACGGTGCGGATCGACAACGCCACAGACGAACCCGTTCGCCTGCGCTCGCGTTATTGGCGCATCACCGACGCGGAAGGACTGACCGAAGAGATCGAAGGCCCCGGCGTCGTCGGCGAACAACCCACGATCGCCCCGGGCGAGTGCTTCGAATACACCTCCGGCGCGCCCTTGCCGACGCCCTCCGGCCTTATGGTCGGCAGCTACGGCATGGAAACCGAGGGCGGCGAAGCCTTCGACGTCGCGATCCCGGCCTTCTCCCTCGACAGTCCCCATGAAACGCGCTTAGTCCACTGACGCCGGTTCCCCCGCAAGGGGCGACCGGCCTTACGTTCAGGCGGCTGAAGCATGCCGAATTTTCGACCCGTCGTTCTCGTGACCGGCGCGCTCGTCGCCGCGCTCGGGATCCTGATGCTTGCACCGCTCGCCGCCGATCTCGCGGCCCCGACGGCCGGACACCGGGCCGATTGGGCGGCGTTCGCGGCGGCGGCGATCATCTGCGTTTTCGTGGGGGGCGGCGCGGCGGCCGCGAGCTGGGGCAGGATCGAGGCGATCAGCGTGCGTCAGGGTTTTCTCCTGACCGCTTCAAGCTGGTTGGCTCTCGCGGCGTTCGCCGCCCTCCCGCTGGCCTTCGGCGATCTCGACCTTTCCTATACGGACGCATTTTTCGAGGCGATGTCGGGCATCACCACCACGGGATCAACGGTCGTTTCGGGGCTCGATACGGCCGCGCCCGGGCCGCTTTTGTGGCGCTCGATGCTGCAATGGATCGGCGGGGTCGGGATCATCATCATGGCCTTCGCCGTGCTCCCCGCGCTCCGGGTCGGCGGCATGCAGATTTTCAAGAGCGAAGCCTGGGACACGTCGGAAAAATTCATCGCCAACGCAGCGCAATATTCGATCTGGCTGACCACGATCTACGCGTCCTTCACGCTTTTTTGTTTCGTTCTTCTCTGGGCTTACGGCATGAGCCCCTTCGATGCGGCGAACCATGCGATGACGACCGTCGCGACCGGCGGCTTCTCGACGAAGGACGCATCCCTCGGGGCGTTCTTGTCCGTGGGCGAGGGACCGCTCGACCTGATCGTGACGGTCTTCATGCTGATCGGCAGCCTGCCCTTCGGCCTCTTCCTGGTCGCGATTTTGCGGGGCGAGGCGGGCCGGCTGTTCGCCGACAGCCAGGTGCGATTTTTTCTCGTCGTCGTCGCCGCGCTGATCGCAGTCATGTTCTGGCATGTCTATCAGAAGTTCCTTATTGATCCGTTTACGGCCTTTCGTCTGGCGGCCTTCAACGTCGTCTCGATCCTGACGGGTACGGGCTATGCGACGGCCGATTACAGCGACTGGGGGCCGTTCGCCATCGGCTTTTTCTTCTGCATCATGTTCATCGGCGGCTGCGCGGGGTCTACCTCCTGCGGTATGAAGATCTTCCGCTTTCAGGTCGCTCTGGCCGCGATGAACCTCTTTGCGCGCCGCCTCGCCCATCCGAACGGCGTCTTCGTCGCGCGATACAATGGCAGAGTGCTGACGGATGACGTATTTATTTCTGTACTGAGTTTCTTTTTTGTCTATTTCGCGTCCTTCGCGACGCTCGCGGTCATCCTCTCAGGCTTCGGGCTCGATTCCCTGACGGCGATCTCGGCGGCCGGCACGGCGATCGCCAATGTCGGCCCGGGCCTCGGCGAAGTCGTCGGCCCGTCGGGCAATTTCGCTTCGCTGCCCGAAGCGGCGAAGTGGCTCCTCTCGGCGGGGATGCTTTTCGGCCGGCTCGAATTCTTCACGCTGCTCGTCCTCTTCTCGCCGGATTTCTGGCGCGGCTAGATGCGGCGTCCGCCTTGCGCGTCAGGGGAGGGCCGGCGATAACGGAAATGCGATCGAAAAAGGAACGCCGTCGATGGAAAAGCCGCGGGTCTATTTCTCCTTCCGCAGTCCCTATTCGCGCCTCGGGCTGCACATCGTGGCGCGCGCGAAGATCGACGCCGACCTCCTGCCGTTCACGGGGCCGCCGGAGGGCGTCGCCTTCCAGGACCCCGTCCAGAACCGGGCGAAGCGCGCCTATTACGGCCTCGACGCGCCGCGCATGACGATGCGCATGGGTCTCGCGATTGCGCGCCCGGACCCTTTCGAGGTCGACCTGACGGCGGCGAACGCAGCCTTCATGGCCGCGAGGGACGCCGGCAAAGGGCTCGATTTCGCGCTCGCCGTCTCCGATGCGCGCTGGGGCGAGGGGCGGAACGTCTCGGATGTCGCGGTTCTTGAAGACTGCGCCGGGCACATTGGATGGGACGCCGCCAACATCCGCCGCGCCGCGGACGATCCCTCCATCGCGGAGAAATTCGCCGCCGTTAGGGCTGCGATCGAAGAGGATCAGGCCTTCGGCGTGCCTTTCGCCGTTTTCGGCCCCCGCAAATACTGGGGCCACGACCGGTTCGATCTGTTGGTCGAAGACGTGAAGAGCGCGGGGTGACGGGCGCGATGCAGGCGCAGGCGGATCGGGCGGTAGCTGGCGAATTCACTCATTGCACGGACTCCATCCTGAAGTGCTTGCCGACAGGCGAGCCTCAAAGGATGGCGGCAGAGTACAGAGGGCGGCGGCCGTCCTTTGAGGCTCTCCGGGCTTGCACCTCAGGATGAAGCGCATTCGCGGCGAAACTTCCGCGGCGGGACCCGGCCATTCAGAATGCAGAGGTATCCCTCGCGCGAGGGCGTTTCCTTAGATGCTTTCTGCGGCGAACGTATCGCAGGCGTTGACGTCGCCCGTCTGGTAGCCGATCTGGAACCAGCGCTGGCGCTGTTTCGACGAGCCATGCGTAAAGCTTTCCGGCGTGACGCGGCGCCCGGCGTTTCGCTGCAGCGTGTCGTCGCCGATGGCCGCCGCAGCCCGAAGCCCCTCTTCAATGTCGCCGGGCTCCAGAATATCGATCCGGCGCGCCTCGTGGGCCCAGATGCCCGCATAGCAATCGGCCTGCAGCTCGAGGCGCACCTGCAGCGCGTTCCTCCCGGCCTCATCGGCGTTCGCCTGGGCCTGGCGGACCTGGCCCGCGGTTCCGGTGACGGTCTGGATGTGGTGGCCGACTTCGTGGGCGATCACATAGGCGGCGGCGAAGTCGCCGGGCGCGCCGAAACGCTCGGAAAGCTCCGTGAAGAAACGGGTGTCGAGATAGACCTTCTGGTCGGCCGGACAATAAAACGGCCCCGCAGCGGCCGTCGCGAAGCCGCAGGCGGAGTTCACCTGGCCCGAATAAAGCCGCAAAACGGGCGGTTCGTAGCGCCCGCCGGCCTCCTCGAAGATGCGCCCCCAGGTGTCTTCGGTCTCTGCGAGGATCGTGCCGACGAACTGAAACTCGGCGTCGTCCGCCGGCTCGCGCTGGGTCGTCTGCGTTCCCGCAACCTGTCCGTTGAGCAGCGCGAGCGGATCGACGCCCATTGCCGTCAGGGCGAAAAAGCCGATGGCGAGAAGGACCACGCCGCGAATGCCGAAGCGCCCGACGACGAGCCGCAACAGCATGATGACGAGGCCGCCGCCGGCGATGGTCGCCGCGCCGCGCCCGTCCTCGACATTTGAGCTCTGACGACGCCCCCGCCACTTGACCATGACCCGCTCCCTCGATTCCCCTTGTCTGCGTTATCGCCAATCCGCAGTGACGTGTCGAGGGGGCGAGGGCGGAGCTCAGGTCAGGGCGGCGGCGGGCGTGACGGGCTTGCGCCAGTCGCCGAGGACCGCGCCCGGATGGTCAAGTTCGACCCGGCGCAGCACTGCGGCCGCGAGCAGGGCGACATAGGGAAAACCGTAGGTCACGCCGAACACCGGATCGGTCGTCGGTATCAACATTGGCGCGAGGAAGAGAACGGCGAGCAGGGGCTGCTCGAGCGGGGGCCATCCCCTCTCAAGACCGCGACGCGCGAGAACCGCGACCGGCAGGGCGAGGATGGTGAGTTCGTAATAAAACCCGTATGGCGCGGCGAAAAAGATCGCAGCGCAAAGAACCGCCGCGCGCAGATCGTTTTCCGGCGCGATGCGCCAGATCCTGACGACGCAGGCGATGGCGGCCGCGGCGAAGGCTGCGTGGAAACAGGCCGCGACGGCGGCCGGCGCGCCGATCCCGAGAAACCAGGCGTAGGGCGTGGCCATCTTGTTCTCGGGGAAATTGCCGCCGGCGAGATTGTTTGACGCAAAGCCTACCCCGTCGATGAAAGCGAGCCAGATTTCCGGGCCGAACACGAGCGTCGCCGCGGCGGCGAGCGCAAGGGCGCCGGCTGCGGCGACGGCGAAGGCGCGCCAGCAACCCGCGGCCAGATAGGCGAACGGAATGAGAATGCCGAGCTGGGGTTTGACCGTCAGGAGCGCGGCTGCGAGCCCGGCGAGGATCGGCCGGCTTTTCGGGAAATAGGCGGCGGCGGCCACGAGGCTCGCCGTGAGAAAGCCGTTCTGGCCCGTGATCGCGGCCTGGAAGGTCGACGGCGCGGCGAGGATGGCGAACAGGAAGAGCCCGCCGAAGCCGGCCGCGCGCAGCGTCGCGAAATAGAGCGCCATCGCCCCGCCGGTCCAGGCGACATAGCCCGTGACGAAAGGCAGGAACGCAAACGGCAGAACGAGGAAAAAATACGTAGGCGGATATTGCCAGCTGAGATTGTAGTCTTCCTCGATCGGCGGGCCGATCTCAACGAGGTGCGCCTTGTACTCTTCGAAGTCATAGGCGGTCGCGGCCTCGCCCTCGGCCGCAAGCAGCGCGGCGCCGTAGAAGGCGACATAGTCGCCGCCGACTGGCGAGCCGCCGGGAAGCACATTGTCGCGAGCGCTGGAAAATTGAACGAGAGAGACGCCGAGCGTTACTGCGAGCAAAAGCGCGCATGCTGCGACGAGCCGAAACCGCGTCGGCCGGAACACGCTCCAGTCGACCATGGGTTCGGCGCTCGCGCGCGGCGTTTCCTGTCCATACATGATTAGGAAATTATCCCTATGCCCTAAAGAAAGACTTAGCGAAGCGCGGCGCGTCGCAAGGCGCGCGCGAAAGGCGTAAGCAAGATGACCAGCGACCAAAGCCCGCCGCGACCGCGCGCCGCCGCGCGCCCCGAACTCCTGTCGATCGTCTGTCCGGCCTATAACGAGGAAGATGGGCTCGCCGATTTTCACCGCGCGGTGCGCAAGGCCATGGCCCGGATCCATCAGCCCTTCGAGGTGGTTTTCGTCAATGACGGATCAACGGACGCGACCCTCGCGCTGATGCGCGATTTGCGCGCGCGCCATCCGCAGACGGCGATCGTCGATCTGAGCCGGAATTTCGGCAAGGAGATCGCGCTGACGGCGGGGCTCGACGCGGCGTGCGGCGACGCGGTGGTCGTGATTGACGCGGACCTTCAGGACCCGCCGGAATTGATCGGGGCCCTGATCGAGGGCTGGCGCGAGGGCTATGACGTGGTCTATGCGAGGCGGCGGGAAAGACACGGCGAGACGTGGCTGAAGAAGGCTACGGCGGCCGGTTTTTATCGCCTGATGCGGCGCGCCGGGCCCGTCGCCCTGCCCGAAAACGTGGGTGACTTTCGCCTGATGAGCCGCAAGGCGGTCGACGCGGTCTGCGCCCTGCGCGAGCGGCACCGGT
>CAZBOC010000188.1:0-5782 GCA_964493225.1 uncultured Caulobacterales bacterium
GAAGGCCGTGCCCTGCTGGATGGCGCAGCCCATGACGATGTCCTCGATTTCCTCGGGATCGACCTTGGCGCGCTCGGCGGCGTGTTTGATCGCATGGCCGCCGAGGGTCTGGGCGGGCGTTGCGTTGAAAGCCCCGCGATAGGCCTTGCCGATGGGCGTGCGGGCCGTCGAGACGATGGCGGCTTCTCTCATGGGTGTCCTCCCTTTGCGATCGATTGAGGATAATTCCTACGCGCGGCATCGCCAAAGGGAAATGGCGCCTTTCGGGATCTGCGAACCGGCGAAGCCGCGCGGGCGCCGGTATCGGCGTGTCCCCGCCCGCAAGGACCCGAAAGCCTCTGCGCGAGGGCCATGACCAGGCGCCGGCGGGGTCTTCCGACTGACCTCGTCTTCTGAAGTGGAGCCTTGCGTTCGGCGGGTGAAACGCGGTCCGGGCGCTTTCCAGCCGCCGTCGCAAGGGGGAAAACGCGGGCTCTGATATCCGCCGCAGGGCGCGAAACCCCGTCGCAAACGGGGTCGTAACCTCGTATACTCTATCAAGACCCTTTCAACGGAGCGGCATCTAATGGCGGAACAATTGGTCAGAAGCGAACCGGTCGCAGCCGAACCGATTTCGGCGCCCGCGGCGGCGGCTCCGATATCGTCGAAGGCCAAGGTCGCGAGCAAGGGCAAGAAAATCCAGATCGTCGTCGTCGGCGGCGGCGCCGGAGGGCTTGAGCTCGTCACGAAACTCGGCAGGAAACTCGGTCGCGAGCGTTTCGACGTCATTCTTCTCGAAAAGAACCCGACGCACATCTGGAAACCGCTTCTCCACGAAGTCGCAGCGGGCTCCCTCGACGCCAATCTCGACGAAGTGGGCTACCGCAGCCACGGCCACATGAAAGGCTATCGCTTCTTCATGGGCGCGCTCGAGGACGTCGACAGGGAGCGCCGCGAGGTGATCGTCGCGCCTCTCTACGACGAGAACGGCGTGGAGATCCGGGGCCAGCACCGCATTCGCTATGATTACCTCGTCATCGCCGTCGGTTCGGTCGCCAATGATTTCGGCGTGCCGGGGGTCAAGGAGCATTGCCTTTTCCTTGAAAGCCGTCAGGAGGCTGACCGCTTCCGTCAGAAACTGCTCAATCAGTGCCTGCGCGTTTCAGGCGCCATGGCGCTTTATCCCCATGCAGATGAATATGTCAAAGTGACGATCGTCGGCGGGGGCGCGACCGGCGTCGAACTCGCCGCCGAACTCTATAATGCGGCCGGCGGTCTCGCCCATTACGGCCTGGAGGTCTTCGACGAGAGCCGGCTCAAGGTCACGCTCCTCGAAGCAGGCCCCCGGATCCTGCCGGCGCTGCCTGAAGAAATCGCCGAGGCCGCCCATGAGGAGCTTGAAGCGCTGGGCGTCAAGGTCGTCACCAACGCCCAGGTCACCGAAGTCACGCCCTACGCCATGATGCTGAAGACCGGCGAGGCCGCGCCCGGCGACCTCAAGATCTGGGCGGCCGGGGTCAAGGGGCCGGCTTTCCTGAAAGACCTCGCAGGCCTCGAGACAGGGCGCAACAATCAGCTCGTTGTCAAACCGACCATGCAGACGACCCGCGACGAGCGGATATTCGCCATCGGCGATTGCGCGCTCTTCATGCCCGAGGGCGCGGAGCGGCCGATCCCGCCGCGCGCCCAGGCGGCCCACCAGATGGCGGAGACGGCCTATCACAACATCCGCGCCATGATCGATGAAAAACCGCTGCGCGATTTCACCTACAAGGATTACGGCTCGCTCGTTTCGCTTTCGCGCTATTCCACCGTTGGCAGCCTGATGGGCAATCTCGTCGGCGGGCGGATGGCGGTCGAAGGGCGGGCCGCGCGGTTCATGTATGTTTCGCTCTACCGCATGCACCTCATGGCGATCCACGGCTTCCTGCGGGGGCTTTTCCTGATCCTCGTCGGCCATGTGAACCAGGTGGTCCGGCCGAAGCTGAAGCTCCACTAGGCGGCGGCGCGCGCTTAAGCGACGCAGGCGTCTCCGGGAGCGACCCAATTCCCGCGCGCCAGCGTAAGCAGGGGCGCAAGGAGCGGTCCGATGACGAAAGACGCCGACAAAAACCACCAGCCCATACCGCGAAACCAGGTCTCGCGGCTTGCGCGGCTCGGCGGTCTCGGCGCAGGCGTCGCCGGGAACATGGTCATGGACGGCGCGCGCCGCTTCGCGAAGGGCGACCGGCCCAGCGTGAACGACCTTCTCCTGACGCCCCAGAATGCGACGCGGGTCGCCGACGAGCTCTCGCGTCTGCGCGGCGCAGCCATGAAAGTCGGTCAGCTGATCTCCATGGACGCGGGAGAATTCATCCCGCCCGAACTCGCCGAGATCCTCTCGAGGCTGCGGGAATCGGCCCATTCGATGCCGCCGCAACAGTTGCGTCGCGTCCTCAACGAGAATTGGGGCCGCGACTGGATGCGGCGCTTCAAATCGTTCGACACCAAGCCGATGGCGGCCGCCTCGATCGGCCAGGTGCACCGCGCACGCACGAAGGACGGTCGCGATCTCGCGGTCAAGATCCAGTATCCGGGCGTGCGCGAAAGCATCGACAGCGACGTCGACAACGTCGTCGCGCTGATCCGCCTCTCCGGCCTGACGCCGAAAGGCGTCGACATCTCGCCGCTCCTCGAGGAAGCCAAGCGCCAGCTTCGCCTGGAGGCGGACTACCGGGCGGAGGCCGAAAACCTGCGCCGGTATCGCGACCACCTTGCGGGGGCTGACGACTTTGTCACGCCGGTCGTCCATGACGATCTGACGACGGAAAACATTCTCGCCATGTCCTATGTCGAGAGCGCGCCGCTGGAGACCCTCAGCCAGGCGCCTCAGGCGGAACGGGACCGCGTCGTCGAGCGGCTGATGGCGCTGCTGCTGCGCGAGCTTTTCGAATTTCGCATGGTCCAGACCGATCCCAATTTCGCGAATTACCGGATCGGCGCGGACGGGCGCAGCGTGGTCCTCCTCGATTTTGGCGCGGCGCGCGCGCTGAGGCCGGAACTTTCGGAGGGTTACCGCGCGCTCTTGCGCGCGGGGCTGGACAGCGACGGCGACGCGCTGACCCGGATCGCCAAGGCCATGGGCCTGGCCGGCGAGGACACCGAACCGCGCCACGAAGCCATGCTGCGCGAACTCTTCACCCTGACGGCCGAGCCCATGCGCGCGCAAGGCGCCTATGATTTCGGCGCCAGCGACCTCGCTCAGCGGATCAGCGACAAGGGCGTGGCGCTTCGAACGAGCGGCTTCGTCCATGTTCCGCCGCCCGAAACCGTGTTCATCCACCGCAAGATCGCCGGGACTTATCTTCTGGCGACCAAATTCGCCGCCCGAGTCGACCTCGGCGCGCTTGTCGGCGCGCAGGTGCGCCGGGCCTGAACGCTCCCCCGCGCGCTAAACGAGCGACAAGACAGCCGACTTTTCCGCGGCCGCCTGTTTGACGGTCTCGACGAAGGCGTCGATCGCCTTCGTCCGCTTCGTCGAGCGCCGCCAGACGACCCCGATCGAGCGATAAAGCGTCGCGCGCTTCTGAGGGATGGCGACCACGTCGTTCGCCTTGGCGACTTCGGAAGCGGCGTAGAGAGCCGGCATAAGCGTCACGCCGATCCCCATGCCGACCATCTGGCGAAGCGCGTCGAGGCTCGATCCTTCATAGTCGCGCCGCAGACGGGCGCCGTTGTCCTCGCACAGGCGAACGACCTGTTCGTGGAGGTGAAACCGCGGGCTCAGCGTCAGGACGTCGCGGTCGCGCAGGTCTTCCGGTTCATAAGTTGAGCGGGACGCGAGGGGGTCGTCGGCGGCGACGGCGAGCAGGAGGGGTTCGCGAAAGAGGCTGACACACCCGAATTCGGCGTCGTTGACGGGCAATTGCGCCAGAATGAGGTCATGGAGCCCGGCGGCGAGTTCCGCCTCGAGGTCGATGGGCGCGGCCTCGGAGATGAACAAGCGCAATTCCGGATAGGCCAAGTGCAGACGTTTGACGACGGAGGGCATGAGATACGGCCCGAGCGTCGCCTTGACGCCAAGCCTGATGACCCCGGAAAGGGGCCCATTGCGCACGACGTCCTCAAGCGATCGCACCCGGTCGAGGATCTCGACGGCGCTCTCCGTTACGAGACGTCCTTCAGGCGTCATGGCCGCGCCCGCTGCGCTGCGCTCAACGAGCTGCACGCCCAGATGTTGCTCAAGGGATTTGATTTGCGCGCTGAGCGAGGGTTGCGTCATGCCGATGCGCTGGGCGGCCTTGCGAAAACTGCCGGTGGTCGAGACTTCGACGAGATAGCTCAACTGTTTCAGCGTGACTTCCATTCAGGGAAGTGCTCCTCCGCTTGACCGATCCCGGCACCATAGAAAAACCCTATCACCGAACACCTCCCGCAGGCCATTCTCTTTGCGCCCCTCTTTCGCCAGATTTTTGTCATCGAGGCCGGCGCGGATCCCATCAGGTTCGCGAGCCTCTTCGGACAGGAGCGCCCTATGTCGTCTATCGCCGCGATTTTAATCATGTTTTCATCTACAGGGCTCGCTGCGCCCGAACCGTCTTCCGGCGCGGATAAACAGCTCCCTGCGACGCCCGTGATCGTGCAGCCCGCATTCGTCCTGAGCGACCCCGGAACGGCCGCGCCGGACTTGCTGCCGATGAAGGGGGTCGCCAACCGGTCCGGCGCGCCACTGCGCGGGCCGAAGGGACCGCACCTGCGAACGGCCCCGGCGGCGTCGCCGCCGCTCCGCCTCGACGCCGATACCGCCCTCGAATGGAGGACGTCGGCGCCCGCGGTTCAACCCGCCGCCGCCGAGAAGTGGCGCGCCTTCGACGACCTGCATCGGGCCGATTTCTACAAAGCCCACCGATGAAGGCATGGAGGGGTCCGGCGCGCTCGACACGCTCATCGCCCTGATCGAGGAACATGCATGGACGGAGGAGGAGCACGAGCGCCTGCGCTCGGCGCGCCGCTCCATCATGCAGATGCTTGAAATCGCGATCGCGGCGGAGACGTTGATCGACCTGCAGATCAATGCGGAGCTCGATGGCTCGAGGCAGGCGGATCTGCACGCCCAGAAAAGCCATCTCGAGGCGACCGTGCGCAAACTCCTGATCGCGTTGCGCTGCCTGCCCGCCGCTGACAGCGACTGAAACGACGCACGCGCGCAGGACCGCCCGTCAGCGCCTTTTCAATCAGAAGACCGCCGGGCGCTTTCGACATCGCAGCGCAAAAGCCGTTTACGAAACGGCGCCCCGCCGAAATCCCTCAGCCGGTGCTTCTCAGCCGATGTCCCGCCACCGACCCGCGGCTGCCCCGTCGATGGCGCAGGTTATGAAGCGGCTTGTAAGGGCGCCTTCGGTGGGCGCGATCAGTCCGCCTGTCGGGCGCGTCTGCTTTCACTTTTTCTGCGCGTATTCCTGAGCCTTTTTAAGGAAGTTCATGTTCGGACCCGAACTGTTCTCGTAATAATGGACGACGTCCGTCGACGAGATCTCATCCCAGTGCGCGGCGATTTCCTCCGGCGTCTGACGCGCCGGCGGCAGATAGACGCCGTCCGTCTCCACGACATAGGCGCGCGCATAGCCGCCCGCCGCGCAGGACAGGATCGCCCGGGAGGGCGCGTCGTCGCTGACGAGATAGACAAGGCCCGCCGTGATCGCTTCCGGCGTCATCTGCTCAAGCATCGCCTCGGGAATGCCGAGATCCTCCGTCATCCGCGTTTTCGCCGACGGGGCGAGGAGATTGATCCGGAAGTCGTATTTCGCGCCTTCAAGATGCAGCG
>CAZBOC010000189.1:0-5776 GCA_964493225.1 uncultured Caulobacterales bacterium
GCCGATCTCGAACGCGACCTCGCCATGATGCAGGAAGTCAAGGCCCGGATAAGCGCGTTGATTGAAGAGGGCGAAAACCTGGAGGCGGTCCTGGCCGCCAAGCCGCTGGCCGATTATGACGAGGCCGGGTACGGTTCGTTTTTCATCCGCAGCGATCAGCTCATCAGAGCCTTTTATGAGGACCTCAGCGCCCAATAGGCCGGCGCTGTCAAGGCGAGATCATCGGTGTGGAAACGTCCTTCCGGACAGGAATGGGGGCGGGCCTAAAGCGCCTTTTCGTAGATCCGGTAGGTCTTGTAGATTTCCGCGCCCATGTCCGTCAGCATATTGAGCATTGCCGGGTTCGATTCGAGAATCCAGGAAAGCTCGGAGTGCTCCAGGCCTCGATCGAGATTGGCGGCGTTCACCATGTCGATGATCTTGTATGCGAAGGCGGCGCCGAGGGGCTTGCCCTGAAATTTCTTCGTGATGCCCATCAAAGGCATGCGCGCGCTTTTCAGTCCCCGGACCTTCAGCCGCCAGAGGAGTTTCGCCCAGTTGAAAGGCGCCAGCCTGCCGTCGAAATCGGCAATTGCTTCGTTGATGTTGGGCAGAACAAGGCCCATCGCCGCCGGCTCGTCGTCTACATAACAAAGAACGACGTTTTCTTTCGTGATGATCGGGCGCAATTCACCGGCCATGTGCTCGGCCTGTTCATTCGTGAAGGGAACAAACCCCCAGTTTTCGGACCAGGCGTCGTTGAAGACGTCGACAAGCGTCCTGATGTCGTCCTTGTAGGTCTTGAAGTTCAGATTCCGGATCCGGACGCGCGGACTGGCGGTCGCCTTCTCGACGAATTTCCGCCGCCGCTCGGGGATAAACTGTTTCTCGTTGCGATAATGCAGCGCGTGCATGTCCCGGGCCTTGGCGTAGCCGCAGGCTTCGGTGTGGGTCCGGTACCATGGCCGGTGGTGGGGCATCAAAAAAAACGGCGGCGTTTCAAAACCGTCGATCAGCATGCCGCATTCTTCGTTTACGGAGAAACTGAACGGGCCGGCGATCTTGACCATGCCCTGCGCCCGCAGCCAGCCCTCCGCCGTTTCAAGAAGGGCGCGAAAGACCTCGACGTCGTCAATGGCGTCGAGAAAACCGAAATGGCCCGCGCCATCATGGTGGCGTTCGAGATGCAGGGGATTGACGATCGCGGCGATTCGTCCGGCGACCGCGCCGTTTCTGCGCGCGATCCACAATTTGTGCGCCGCCGATTTAAGAACCGGATTGGCCCTTGGGTTCAACCGCGCCTCGAGCTCGAAGGCGAGGGGGGCGACATAGAAGGGATCATCCCTGAAGACCGCCGCGGCGGCGCGTGCGAACCCTTTCCGCTCGGCGGGCGTTCGCGCCTCGATGATTTCGACCGCATCCGCTTCGGATGGGCGCTCCGCGTCAAACATTGGCCGGCTCCGATCCCGCGCGGCCGGCCGAACGCCCGAACGCGCCTAGTTGTTCATCTTGATTTCCACATTCGCGCCGCCGGAGGCAACATCAAAAATCGCCTCGTCGACCCGCGGCGCGCGAAAGCGCACCTTCGGATTGTTCGAGATTCCGTAGTGCTCGGCGGGAATGCCGAAAGCGCCGCGGTCGAGCGTCTTGTTGGCGTTCTCGTCATGATAGAGCGCGATTGCGTAGTCGGCAGGTTCGGGCGGATTGAAGCAGAAAACCGTGCGCGGCGACTTGGCGGCGAAACGCACCTGTTCGACGCGACCGGACCGCTTCAGGAAGCCCTCGGGGTCGTCGCGGTACAGATCAGCGACGATCAGGCCGACGCTCTTTTCAACGTCGGTCACGAGGACCCGGACTTCGTTCGGCCCGCCCTTGCAGCTGACATGTTCGAAGGCGAAAGCGTCCGTCGGCTTCGTGGCGCCATCGTCCGCGCTGGCGGAAGCCGCCGCCATGGCGAGAAGCGTCGCCAGCAAAGCCCGTTCGATTATCTGCATCAATTAACGCTCGTTTTTTGCCTCGCCGCATGTCGATCGCGGACGTCGCGGACAATAGGAGGCATCGTGGGCGAAAACTAGGCGTTGACGCGGGGATTTTTTGAACGCCGACATTCACAGGAGAAAGATCGTGCCGGCGGCGAAACAAAGCTCGCAGGCGAAAGGCGTTTCCCGCCGCGATCAGGCGTCCTCCGCAATGCGCGCGCCTTCGAAAGCGTCCGCCATCGCCTTGTAGGCGTCGATCACGTGATCAATGTCGGCGTCGGTGTGAGCGGCCGAAACGGAAAGGCGCAGCAAGAACGTGTTCGCGTCCGGCGTGCCGGGCGGGATCGCCATGTTCACGTAAACGCCGCGCTCGAGGAGAAAATTCCAGGCCATGAACGTCGTGTCGCGGTTCGGCAGAAGGACTGATATCACCGGCGCCGGTTCGGAGGCGACGTTCAGTCCGAACTGGCGAAAGGCGGCGTGAAAGCGATGGACGTTCGCCCAGAGCTTCTCGCGCACCGCCGGCGATATGGCGTTCAGCGTCGCATGGGCCGAGGCGATCGTCGACGGCGACGGCGAGGCCGTGAACTGATAGGCGCGCGAGGAGAAGCGCAGATATTCGAGTTCTTTGTGCCTCGAGGCGACAAACCCGCCGATCGCCGCCAGGCTCTTGGAAAAGGTGCCGGAATAGAAATCGATGTCGTCCATCGCGCCTTCCGCCTCGGAAACGCCGCGGCCGTTTTCGCCATAGACGCCGAAGGAGTGGGCTTCGTCGACGAAGAGATAGGCGCCGTGGGCGTGGGCCACCTCGGCGAATTCCTTCACCGGCGCGGTGTCGCCGAGCATCGAATACATGCCTTCGATGCAGACGAGTTTTCCCCCGACGTCAGGGTCGAGGCGAGAGAGACGCTTTTCAAGGCTCTCCGGCGAATTATGGCGGAAACGGATCGTATCCGCGCCCGAGAGCTGGCAACCGTCATAGATGCAGGCGTGGCAATCGGCGTCGATGAGGATCACGTCTTCGCCGGGCTTTGCGAGCGCGGCGATGGCGCCAGATTAGCCTGGTACCCGGTGGAGAAGACGATGCATTCGGCGAGGCCCAGAAAATCGGCGAGGCCGCGTTCAAGCGCCTTGTGGCCGGAATAGGTCCCGTTCGCGAAGCGCGAGCCGGTCGTGCCCGTGCCTTCCTCCTCGAGCGCTTTCTTTGCGGCGTCGATAGCGGTTTCCTCGAAATTCATGCCGAGGTAATTGTGCGTCCCGGCCAGCACGGTCTCCCGGCCCTTGATGCGCGCGCGCGTAGGGCTGACGATCTCGTCCATGACGACCGTGAAAGGGTTCTTTCCCGCCGCCTCCAGCTGATTGTAGACGACGGCGTTCTTCTCGAACTTTTCAAATAGGCTCATAGCTCAGGCCTGCTCTTTTTTGATCGCATGGATTGCGTCGACCAGCTCCCCGATCGTCCTGATCTCCGAAATCGTGTTCACCGGAATGGAGATATCGTAGGCGTCCTCGATGTCCATGACGATGTCGAGCACTGCGACGCTGTCGACCTCCAGATCGGCGATGAGATCGGTGTCTCTCGTCAGCTTCACCCCGGCCTCGTTGATGGGCTCCAGAAGGCTCGTGATTTTCCGGAAAACGAGATCGTCATCCTCCTGAATGCCGGAAGCGTCGGTTTCGGTCATGGCGCGCCGCCTTTCTCTTGCGCTGACTCTTCAGTTGTATTCGCCCTCAAGCTGTACCCCGGGCTCCCGAAGTCGGGACGCCGGACGTCAAAGGTAGCCGTTTTTCTGATACCAGAGGGCGGTTTTTGCAAATCCTTCCTCGAGGGGCGTCTGCGCCCGCCAGCCGGTCGCCGCGCCGAAAAGCGGCTCCCGCGCGACCCAGTCGACGTGGAAAAACTCGTTGACCTGCCCGGTCCGGACGCCCGGCGCCCGGCCGCGCGCCCGTGCGGCGGCGATGTCGATCCCGTGCCAGGCGGCGACGAGCGCGCGTGGCGCGCGCAAGATCCGCGGGCGCTTGCCGAGAACCGCGCCGAGCGCCGCGCCGATCTCGGTCCAGCTGCGGCCCATAGGCGCGTCGTCCTCCACCTCGTAGACCCCGGGACGCGGCGGCGCCTCGACCGCGGTTGCGATCGCGCGCGCTGCGTCGGCCACATGCATGATCGAGGCGCGGGCCGGGCTTTTCGTCGCGGGCTCCAGCGCGAAGCCCGCCTTGATCAACTTGAAATAGGGCAGCGTCGCCATGTCGCCGGGACCGTAAATCGCCGGCAGCCTGAGGGCGACCGCGTCCCCCACGGCGTTCGCGACCGCATCCTCGCTTTCGCGTTTGGACCCGGCGTAGGCGGACAATGCGGGCTCGCGCGCCGACAGGGAGGAGATATGGACCAGCCGAGCCCCCGCGCCGGCCGCCGCGCGGGCGATGTTCGCCGCGCCGTCCACATTGACGCTGCGATAGTCGGCGTCGCGCCGCGCATGCGTGAGACCGGCGCAATGGACCACCGCCTCGGCGCCGTCGACAAGGCGCTCGAGGGCGGCTTCGTTCCCAAGGTCGCCTTCGACGAGCTCGGCGCGGCCGCCATTGTCTCGGAGGCCGCTATTGTCTCTGAGTTTGCGGGAATTTCGGACCAGCGCTTTCACGCGGGTGTCCGATTTAAGCATATGATCGAGACAGGCCGCGCCGACAAACCCCGTCGCCCCGGTGAGCGCTATTGTCCGCGTCACACCCTGGCTTCAGCGAGTTGCGCGTTCTCGGCGGGCGCTTCCTTGCCGTCGAATTCGCCGGCGAGGTACTTGGCCTTGACCTTGGCGCGCGAAAGCTTGCCCGAGGACGTCATCACCATGGAATGGGGACGCGCCAGGACGACTTCGGCCGGCGCGCCCGCGGCTGACTGGATTACGCCGGCGAGTTCGCGGCGCAGCGCGGCCCTCGCGCCCGCGTCCATGCCGCGGCGCTCGGCGACGACGACAATACGCTCGCCCGATCCGTCGTCGACGGAAAAGGCCGCGACCCCGCCCTGGCGCACGCCGCTCATCTTCTCCACCGCCCACTCGATGTCCTGGGGCCAGATGTTCCGTCCATTGATGATGATGAGGTCCTTGGCGCGCCCGGTGATCACGACATGACCGCTCTTCATGTAGCCCATGTCGCCCGTGTCGAGCCATTCGCCGTCGTAAATCGCTCCGGAGGCGTCAGGATCGGAGTAATAGCCGGGCGTCAGGCTCGGGCCCTTGATGAAGATGCGACCGACCTCGCGGTCCTGTTCTATGCGCCCGCTTTCGCCCCGGATCTCGAATTCGTGCTCCGGCAGAGCCTTGCCGCACAGGACGAAGCCGCGCTTGTGTTCGGGCGAGGTCAGCGCCGAAGCCGGTTGGGCGACGCCAGAACGGTTGAAATGGCGCATGTCGACATAATCAATGTCGATCGGCTCCTCGAGATCGCAGAAGGTGATGGCGAGCGTCGCTTCGGCCATGCCGTAGCTCGGCAGGAACGCCAGGGGATCGAAGCCGCAATCGCCGAAAGCGTCGGTGAACGCCTGGAGCGCTTCGGGACGCACCATGTCGCCGCCTATGCCGGCGATCCGGAGCGAGGAAAGGTCGATGGAGCCCGGCTCGGCGCGGGCCGCGCGTCGCGCGCTCAACTCGTAGCCGAATGAAGGGCTGTAGGTGGCGGTCGTCCGGTTCGCGGACATCAGCCGCAACCAGAGCAGCGGACGCCGCACGAAATCGGACGTCGTGATGAAGTCGACCGAGCGCTGTCCGTACATCGGCGAGAGCACGAAACCGATGAGCCCCATGTCGTGATAAAGCGGCAGCCAC
>CAZBOC010000190.1:0-1141 GCA_964493225.1 uncultured Caulobacterales bacterium
GGAGACGGACTGAAAGTGACCCGCGAAATCGACGGCGGGCTTCAGACAATTTCAGTTTCGCTGCCTGCGATTGTCACGACCGATCTGCGCCTTAACGAACCGCGCTATGCGTCGCTGCCGAACATCATGAAGGCGAAGAAAAAGCCTTTCGACGTCAAGGACGCCGCCGATTACGGCGTCGATATCGCGCCGCGGCTGGAGACGCTGAAGGTCACTGAGCCGCCGGTGCGCGAGGCCGGCGTCAAGGCGGAAAGCGTTGAGGAACTGATGGAAAAACTGAAAACCGAAGCGGGAGTTCTTTAGATGGCCGTTCTAGTCGTCGCCGACGTGCACGGAAATTCCCTGGACGAAACGACCCGCAAGACAGTCTCCGCCGCCAAGGAAATCGGCGGCGACATCGACGTTCTTGTAGCCGGTCTCGACGCCGGGCCGGCGGCTGAAGACGCGGCCAAAATCGACGGCGTGCGCAAAGTACTGCATGCGGACGACGCGCAGTACGAAAATCGTCTCGCCGAAAATCTCGCCGCGCTCATCGTCTCGATCGCCGGCGACTATGACGCCATCCTCAAGTCGGCCAACACGACGGGGAAAAACGTGATGCCACGCGTCGCCGCCCTTCTCGACGTGATGCAGGTTTCGGAAATTGTGAGCGTCGAAGCGCCGGACACCTTCGTCAGGCCGATTTACGCGGGCAACGCCATGCAAACGGTGAAATCTTCGGATGCGAAGAAAGTGATCACCGTGCGGGCGACGTCGTTCCCCGCCGCCGGCGAGAGCGGGTCCGCGGCGATTGAAAAGATCGATGCTGCAGCTGATCCCGACCTTTCGACCTTTGTCGGGGAAGAGCTTACGAAATCCGACCGACCCGAGCTCGGAGCGGCGAAAATCGTCGTATCGGGCGGGCGCGCGCTCGGCTCCTCGGAAAAATTCGAGGAGATCATCTTTCCCCTCGCCGACAAGCTCGGCGCGGCGGTCGGCGCGTCGCGCGCCGCGGTGGACGCGGGCTATGTGCCGAACGACTATCAGGTCGGCCAGACCGGCAAGGTCGTCGCTCCCGAACTTTATTTCGCCGTCGGGATCTCCGGCGCCATCCCGCACCTGGCGGGCATGAAGGATTCCAAGATCATCGTCGCCATCAACA
>CAZBOC010000190.1:1151-3145 GCA_964493225.1 uncultured Caulobacterales bacterium
GAAGCCCCGATCTTTCAGGTCTCCGATTCCGGGCTCGTCGGCGCTCTGTTCAAGGTCATCCCTGAACTGACCGATTCCCTGGGCTAGCCGGACGGGTGGCGCGTTCCTGGCGCATCGACGCGGAACGCGCAGCCGCCCGCGACGCGGAGCTCGATGAAGAGCGACTGATGCGGCGGGTCGACGCCCTTGCAAGGCTGCTTGACGCGCAGTTCAGCCTGTTCGGGTTTCGCTTCGGGCTCGACGGGCTCATCGGTCTTGTGCCAGGCGTCGGGGACGCCGCGACCGGAGCGCTGTCGCTTTATCTCATCCTTCTCGCGGCGCGGGCGGGGGCGGGCCCCGGCCTTGTCGGTCGGATGATCGTGAATGTGCTGATCGACACGCTCGTCGGAGCCGTGCCCGTTCTGGGCGACATCTTCGACATCGCCTTCCGCGCCAATGCGCTTAATGCGAAGCTTTTGCGCGAGCATCTGCGCGCGCGCCGGCATGGCGGCGAGGAACGCTGAAGGTCGTCGCGCCGAAAGAGGGGCCGGCTGCGCGCCGATCGCAACGCCTCGCCGATCCCCGTCGCATGGCCCGCCCACCCGCACCCTGTCGCGGGAGGGGGCGACTGCGCGCATGATTTGCTGCAATCGCGAAAGCGCGCTAGCGTCTGCGGCCGGGGGCGGCGCTATGGCGGAGCAGCGAAATGGACCAGATAAGACGGGTCGGCGTGATCGGCGCGGGACAGATGGGAACGGGGATCGCCCAGGTATTTGCAGGCGCGGGATACGCTGTCGCCCTGAACGACACGGCGCCGGGTAAGCTCGAAACAGCAGTCGCCGAAATAAGGACGGGGCTTGAGCGGCAGGCGGCGAAAGGCCGGCTAGACGACACTGAAATGGCCGGCGCGCTAGACCGGGTCGAGACCGTCGACGCGCTCGACGCCCTCGCCGACTGCGATCTGATCGTCGAAGCGGCGACGGAGAGCCAGGACGTCAAATGCGCGATTTTCAGCGCGCTGCGCGGCCTCCCCAAACCGGAGGCCATTCTCGCAACGAACACGTCGTCGATTTCGATCACCGCGCTCGGCGCCGCCACGGACCGTCCGGAAAAATTCATCGGGCTGCATTTCATGAACCCTGCGCCCGTGATGAAGCTCGTGGAGGTCATCCGGGGCATCGCGACCAGCCGCGAGACCTTCGAGACGACGAAGGCGCTGGTCGAAAAACTCGGCAAGACCATGGCCGTATCGGAGGACTTCCCCGCCTTCATCGTCAATCGCGTGCTCATGCCGATGATCAACGAGGCGATCTACACGCTCTACGAGGGCGTCGGGACGGTCGAGGCGATCGACACCGGTTTGAAACTCGGCGCCAATCATCCGATGGGACCGCTGGAGCTTGCGGACTTCGTCGGTCTCGACACCTGCCTCGCCATCATGCAGGTCCTTTATGAGGGGCTCGCCGATTCGAAATATCGCCCCTGTCCGCTCCTCGTGAAGTATGTCGAAGCGGGCTGGCTCGGTCGGAAAACGGGACGCGGGTTCTACGATTACGCGACCAATCCGCCGCAGCCTACGCGCTGAAGCGGCGCGCCAGGCTCTGCGCCGTCTGCTTCGGCGCGCGCCGCCGCGCATAGACTGTTTGCGCGTTCGCCGTTAACGAACGACAATAACCGTCATTGGTGAAAACCGTCATCGCTGAACGCGCCCTGGGCTGAACGCGCCCTCGCCGAATCACCCTAGCCGAACCACCATGGCGAAACCCGCAAAGGTCGAAACCTCTTCGACCCCGTTCTGACGGCTTTCCGGCGTTGAAGCCTGAGCCGCCGATCCGGACGCGGCCTTTCCCGTTCGGGTATTGACGACGCCGTCCGCTCAGACCAGGTCCCGGCGGCCGGTGCGATCGCGCGTTTCAGCCATCCTGTTCGACGACGGCCCCGCCGGTTTCCTCACGCGCGCCGCTTTCGGCGTTGACGGCGTCGGCGTCGTCTTCGCCATCATCACTGTCGGCCGC
>CAZBOC010000190.1:3245-5758 GCA_964493225.1 uncultured Caulobacterales bacterium
CATCACTGTCGGCCGCCGACCCGCCCCGGATCTTGACGCAGGCCTCAGGCGGCTCCGAGCGCAGGGTCTGAAGCCGGTCTTCGAGATCGGCGCAATCAGAATCATTTGCGCGCTGAAGATTGCAAACCGTGATCTGCTGCCTCAGCCGCTCGATGGAGGCCTCGCGCTCTTCCTCCGCCTGCTGACAGGCGAGACGGTCCTGCGCGTCCTCGGTGTCGTTGATCGCGTCGATATAGGCGATCCAGCTGTTCGCCTGCGACCGGCAGCAATCGTAGCGCGCCGCGCTTGCAAAGGCGGCCCGCGCCCGGTTCCGCGAGGCGCGGTCTTCGGCGAGACTGAAACGGGCCGTTCCCGTCAGCATCCAGGAATCGCCCACCTGACGCGACGTCAGTCCGCCCTTGGAGCGCGCATTCGCCATTGCCCTGGCGCCGGCTTGGTATTCCTCATTGGCGATCAACACCTGCCCGAGGCGATAATATAGCTCACCGTCGTCGGAGAGACCGGCGGCTTCCCTGAGAACCGGTTTCGCACGGTCGTGCTCCCGGGACTGGCTCCAGAGCTGGGACAGCAGTTTGAGATTCTTGACGTTCCGCTTCACGACGCCGGCGTTCATTTCCCGCTCGAGCAGCTCCGCGCCGCGAAAGGGATTGTCGAAAAAGGAGTAGTACTGAACAAGCGTCAGAATTTCGCTTTCCTTCTCAAGAAGCCCGGCCCTGTACGCCACTTCGAGAACGGAGAACGCATCCTTGTCCTTGCCGGTCGTATTGTAGAGACCGGAAAGCTGGGTCCAGTAGCTGCGCTCGCCCGGCCAGATATTGATCATCTTCTCCAGCAGCCGCCCGCGCTCCGCGTTCGCGTTGGTTTCCGAATAGATAAGGTTCAGAAGATCGTGGTCGCCCTTTCGCGCTTCCTCGCGAAGCGCGATCGCCTGTTCGGCCGGGCGGCGCGCGGCGGCGGGACTGGGCGGCTCTTTGGACATGTGCGCCGCCGCCAGCAGGTAATAAGCGTTGGCGTCGGGCGTCCCGCCTGCATTGATCCATTCGTTCAGGCTGCGGATTGCTCCGTTGTAGTCCTCGAGCTGAAAGTTCAGCTGCGCGATGACGTAGCGCACGCCGTTCACCTGGTCCTCGGGAAGTCCGCCGGAATCGACAGCGCGCTGGAACGAGCGAAGCGCCGCCCGGTAATTCTCTTTGCCCGCCTGGCACTGGCCGAGCAGCTGGTTGACGATCGCCGCATCGTAAGGCTTGAACCTGGAGCCGCGGTCATTGATCAGCTGCTGGAGCTTCGCGATGCAGGAGTCCCAGAGTTCGTTGGCAATGTCCTCTTCGTAGACCGGCGCGATGACGCGACCGACGGCCGGATCGAGGGTCTGAGACTGGCGGCGCGGACGATCGTCGTCCTCATCGTCCTGCGCAGCCGCCGGCGTCGGCGCCAGAACAGCCGCCGCAGACATAAAAAGGACAAGGCCGGACGCGATGACCGCAAAAAACTGACCGTGCATTTTCATTTCGTCTTCGCCTCAAATTCTGTTGGTCGGTTCACGCGAACCGAGCGCGACTGGCCAGCTCTATTCGCCAAGCTGGAACCGGAACTGCGTGACGACGCCGCGCCGCCATTGCGGCTCGTTATCGACGATCTTGGGCTGATACTTCCACCGGCCGACGGCTCTGAGGGCGGCGCGGTTCAAACAGCTGTTCGTCGAATCGACGACTTCAGCGTTCGCCGTCTGACCTTGCGGATCAACGTCGAACTGGACCTGGACAATCTCGACGGCGCTCGCCCGGCTCGTGCAGCGCTCAGGATACTGGGGCTCGATCCGGACCAGAGGCTGGGCGTCGCGGTCCGGATTGAAGCCGGTTCCAATGTCGAGACTGACGTCGATATCGGGGATGTCCGCGCGCACGCCGTCCAGCGCCGGGCGGTTCGACGGGTCGGTCACGGCGGGCGGCGGCGGCGGCGGCGTGTCGAGCGTCGGACGCTTGATCTCCTGGTTGGCCTGGGAAATGTCGGTGTCTTCAAGCTGGGCGGTGATGTTGATCTTCAGCGCTTCGCGCTCCTCTTCGAGCCGCAGGGTCTGCGAGATCATCGCGCTCATGAACAGGAACAGGCCGCCGGTGACGATCGCCGCGAGGGGGAGACCAATAATGAAACGCACGAGAGAACCCATGGTCGATCTCCTTTAGACGTCTTCGGTGGACACGGCGACGTCGGCGATGCCAGCCGCGCGGATCTGGTTGACCACCTCGACGAGGTAACGCGTCTTGGCCTTCTCATCGGCCTGCACGACCGCCGTCGCCTTCGGATTCTCGCGGGCGAGCTCCTCAACGAGGATGCGCACGTCCTGCAACTCGACTTGCTCCTTGTTGATCCAGATTTCGTCCTCTTCGGTCACGGCGACGAGGATCGAGGCGAATTTGCGTTCGGTGGCCGTTTCGGCCTCGGGGCGCAGGATTTCGACGCCCGGCTCCTTCACGAAAGTCGAGGTGACGATGAAGAAGATGAGCATGATGATG
>CAZBOC010000191.1:0-5742 GCA_964493225.1 uncultured Caulobacterales bacterium
CGTAAGCCGCGGCCTGAAAGCGGCTATGGTCCGCAATCGTCGCATCGGCGAGCGCGCCGGCGGTCGGTCGCACCTTGCGGGGCCTTCCCGGATGCTGGAGCGCTTCGGGGTTGAAGTCGGGCCGGCCCTCGTCGACACAGGCGAGATGGTCCGGGATATCGCCGGAGCTTTCCCTCTCGATCAGCCTGTCCGGGTCCTTGTCCGCGTCGCCCAGGCCGTCGCCAAGACGATCGCACGACGAGATCGCCAGTGCGACACTGAAAAATTCGAGAGCTGACCTTTTCAACATTTCGTGTCCACACGGGTTTCAACGTTTGCATCGGAACCGTGCGAGGCTGGCGACGGCGTCGTCGCCGACACCCGCTCACGGCGGCTTTTCAGCCCCGAGAGACGCGCCTTACCGCAATCGCACCGCCGTGCCGTTGCAGGAGACCATCAGCATGGCGCCTTTCTGGGCGTCGATCGCTTCATAGTCGAGGTCGATGCCGACGACGGCGTCGGCGCCGAGGGCGCGGGCTTCCTCGACCATGTCGGCCATGGCGTGCTCGCGCGCTTCGCGCAGCGCCTTCTGGTATCCGCCCGAGCGGCCGCCGACGAGGTCGCGCAGGCCTGCGAACAGATCGCGGAACACGTTGACGCCAAGGATCGCCTCGCCGGCGACGAGCCCGAGGCCTTCATGGACCTCCCGCCCCGGCGGCGCATCGGTCGTGGAAAGGAGCATCGGCGTTCCCCCGAAGCGAAGCTAGAAAATCCCGAGGAACTTCCGGCGCTTTTTGAGGCTTGCGAGTTCCCTGCCGGCTTGCGACGACATCATCGCGACGTAGCTCGGCGTGCGGCGCACGGTGCGGTCCTCCGTCGCCTTCAGTCCCCGGATCATCTCCTGGGCGGCTTTCGGCGCGCTGGCGTAATCCCGGTCGTCGAGGTAGTCGGTGACCTCGGCCTCGAAAGTCTGCGCCTCGTCGCGGCGGCGGCCCTTGCGACGTTTCGCGGCCTTGCGCTCCTCGCTGGCGAGGCGGGTGCGGAGCACGGTGAAGGCCGCCTCGGCGGGCGCCGTGACGTCGGCGGGAAGCGCCTCCGGCGCGGCGCGAAACTCCTCGCGCGCCGGGCGCATGATGTTGTCGACGCCACGGCCCGTCAGGCGGCGCTCGGTGACGCGCTCAAAGCCGGCCCAGATCTGTTGCAGGCGGTCGGTCATGGGGCTCTCCCTCAGAAATCCGGTTTGTCGCGGCGCAGCTCGAGCCCGCCATTGCGCGTGATGACGGCGACGTCGATCGGCCCGCCGACGGTCTCGATCGAGTGCATCACCTTTTGCTGGAAAGAGTTCAGCTTGATCAGCGACGCCGCCGTCTCGCCGAGTTCGCGCTTCGGCAGGGAGCCGATGGCGCGGTAGATCGGGCGCGTATGGACCGCGTACTGATAACTGTCGATCGAGCGGAAGAATTCGCGCACCGCGTGGCCCATATTGTTTTCTGAATAGTCCTGGAACAGCGACTGGCGCTGGGCGTCGGTGAGGTTGGGGGCGCGTTTGATGACGTCGCCGACGAGGTTCATGGAGAGCTTCAAGGTCTCGCCGTACATGAACATCCTGAGATACTGGTCCATCCCGGTGAGAAAGGTGCGGATCATGCGGTCCTGGGCGAAGGGCTGAACAACCGGTCCTGCGTCCGACGACATGTCGGCCGCCCGGTCCTGGCGGCGCTTCAGGATGCCGAGAATGACGCTCGAGGTCAGATAGGAGCGCATGGACGGGAACTTGTCGCGCGCGCCGAAGCCGGCGAAGACGACGCCGGTGAAATGCTCGAAGAACGCGTCTTTCACCACGGAAAAGACAGCGATTTCGCGCAGTTGCTCCTTCGTCGCTTCCGAGACGGCGAGCGCGCCGTAGTCGGCTTTCAGCGCCGCCAGCATCTGTTCCATGAGCTGTTCGATTTCGCCGCGATAACGCCGGCGGATCTGTTCGGCCATGCCTTGAGGAAAGCAGGCGAGATCGGCGCGCGGCGCCTCGTCCGGCATTTTCTGGTAATCGGCGTGAAGATGACCGACGACGAATTCGAAAATGCCGGAGAGGTGATCGCGTACGCGCCCGGCGTTGGACTGTTCGAAGTGAGCGACCTGGGCGTCGAATTCCTCCGCGATCACCATGTAGACGACGGCGACGTGCTTGAAGAATTCAGTGTCCTGGTGGTCGGCCGGAAAAAGATCCGGATTGCCCGACAGGAACTCCATGAAGTCCGCCGCGTAGTCTTCCACCGTGTCGAGGGGGCGCCCGCGCGAGGCCTCGCGGTAGAGCGAGATCACCGTCTCCCACGGCGTCGACATGATTTCGGCGTTGTTGTAGATCATCACCGCGATGGGCTGGCCGTCGACGAGCGGAAAGAGCTTGTCCACCGACTGGTAGGTTTTGATGTATTGCGGACCGGAGATGGTCACGGCGCTGTCCGCCGCCATCGCCACCGCCTGGCGGTTCATCAGGACGACTTCTGAAGTCTAGGTCTTTTTTCGCGGCCCCTCTGTTCCATACCGTTGCGACGCGACTCTGATTTCGGCGCCGACCGTCCCCTTGGGCCCTGCGGACCCCGCCGGTCGACATTAACGGTAAAAAGCGCGTGTGAAAACGCCAAAGCGCGGCGCTCCGGCGGCGAATGCGCGGCGGCGGCGCCCCCGGGCGCCTTGTTTGCGCGACAGTCCGGCCCACTTCTTGAAAGCGTCGATCGAGGCGGGGCGGCGCAGGCCTTCCGGCCCCTGCGAGGGGCCCTGACGGAGAATTTGCGATGTTTGGCGAGATGGGGCCCGCGGCATGGTCGATGATCGCGCTGATTGCGACCGTCGCATTCAACACGGGCGTATACTTCCTTGCGAGCCTAACGCGGCGATCGCGCTGACAAGCTTTTGAAGCCGCTTGATTTTCTGAGCCCCATGCCGCGCTGGAGCGCGCCCGTCCGGCGGCGTCGTTAAGGCGATGCGGGGCATTCGACCGGTGTTTTAAATCAACTTTGCAAGATTGCGTGATCTTCTCGACGCCAAGGGAAGAGAAGGGTCGGACACATGGTTGTGACGCCGGTTTTCATCGCGCTTGTCTGTCTCATCGTCGCCGTCGCCATGGTGACCGGCGTTTACATGATCGAACGAGGCGTCGCCCGTCTTTCCGCAGCGATGAGCGCCCGCCGCCTGAAAGCGGGCGGGCCGGGCCTGCGCTAATCTGGCCGCTGCGCCGCGATGCGCGCCCCGGGCCATTGACCCCGGCGCGCGCGGGCATAGCTTGAAGCGGCCATGGATGATCAGAGCCACCGATTCTGCGTCGCGCCGATGATGGACGGGACGGACCGGCATTGCCGGTACTTTCACCGCCTGCTGACGCGGCGCGCGCGGCTCTACACGGAAATGGTCGTCGCCGAGGCGGCGATTCACGGCGACCGGCGAAAACTCCTCGGGTTCAACCCCGTCGAACATCCGCTCGCGCTGCAGCTCGGCGGCTCGGACCCTTCGCTTCTCGCCCGCGCCGCACGGATCGGCGAGGGGTTCGGCTATGACGAGGTCAACCTCAATGTCGGCTGCCCCTCGGACCGGGTGCAGTCAGGGGATTTCGGCGCGCGCCTCATGAAGACGCCGGGTCTCGTCGCCGACTGTGTTGCGGCGATGGCCGACGCGGTTTCGCTTCCCGTCACCGTCAAATGCCGCATCGGCGTCGATGATCAGGATCCGGAGGAAAGCCTTTACGCGCTCGTCGATGCGACCGCCGCCGCCGGCTGCCGGGTTTTCATCGTCCATGCCCGCAAGGCCTGGCTCCAGGGGCTGTCGCCGAAGGAAAATCGCGAGGTCCCGCCCCTCGACTATGATCTCGTGCGCCGGCTGAAGCGCGATCGTCCGAATCTTTCGATCATCCTCAATGGCGGAATCACGACGCTCGCCGACGCCGCCCGCCTCGCAGGCGAATTCGACGGCGCCATGCTCGGCCGCGCAGCCTATGGCGATCCCTATCTGCTCGCCGGCGTCGACGCGGCGATCTTCGCGGAAACCGGCCGACGCGCCCCCTCCCGCGCAGAGATTGCTGAAGCCATGTCCGCCTACGTGCGCGCGATGGCGGGCGAGGGCGTCAAGCCGCACCATGCAGCCCGACATATGCTCGGCCTTTATCGCGGCGAGCCTGGCGCGCGGGCCTGGCGGCGCGCCCTTTCCGAAGAGGGCGCGGAAGCCGGCGGCGATGTCGTCGATCGCGCCCTCCACGCAATCGAGGCGCGCGCCGCCCTCGCGGTCGGATGACCGGCGCGCCGACACGCAGGCGGCGGTGCGCCGCCTATTGAACGCGCTCGACGGCGTAACCCCGGTCGCGGAGCATGGCGACAACGCTGTCCGGTCCCACCAGATGACCAGCGCCGACGGCGATGAAATAGTCGCCCTCGCCGGCCATCAGCGCCTCGATTTCCCCAGTCCAACTCCGATTGCGCCGGGTGAAGAGGGTTTCATAGGCGCCTGGCGAGACCTCGCGAAGGGGCGCGAGGATGTCGCGCTCTATCCCCTCGACGTCGCCCGTCCGCCAGGCCTTGAGGAGCCGCGCCGTCAGCGCGTCGAATTCGGCGAACTGGTCGATGGTCGTGTCGAAATTGGCGTACATTTCCTCGCCGTCGAGGCTTGCGAGCGCCTCGATCTGGTAGGCCGCCGTCTCCAGATAAGCGACGGCGTCGCCCTCCTCCGCTGCGCGCGCGAGGACCGCCGCTTCGACGCCCTGGGCCGGGTCGTATCCGGCCTTCTGGAAAACAACCTGCGTCAGCGAGATCAGGGCGAGCCAGGGCCGCATCGGCTCAAGCGCGGCCAGCGGCACGCCGAGTTCCTCGGCGAGCGCCGTGAGGGCCGCCGCCCGGTCCGGCCCCAGGGTTTGGCTGAGCGTGACCCCGGGGGGATTGAGACCCAGTTCCGCCACCGCTTCCTGAATCTCGACCTGGGCCTGCGGGCTCGTCGCATCGGTTTCGACGATCGTCGTCTCCGAGGCCGCCATCGCCGCGTCGAACTTCGCCGAGGTCCATTCGACGTCCGCGGGCAGGATGTGGAACGTCCCGAAGAGCGTGATTTCCGAATCCGGATCGGCGAGACGCCACATGGCCGGCCGTCCCGGCCCCGTGAAGGCCGCTGCGCTCGCGCCTGGCGCGGAGGCCGCGCGCCCGGTCTGCGAGCGCTCCTCCCCGCCCGTCGACACGCAGGCGGCGAGGCAGAGCGCGGCGGCCCCGGCGATCAGCCGGGCGGGCCGTCGGCGGGGGCTTTGCGAATGGACGCGGTCATTATCTTTTGTCATGGGAGTCCGGAACCTTTTCTGGTCGGTATCCATGTTCAGTATGGGGCCGCGACGTCAAGGGCCGGCCTTCGCCGCGGCGCCATGGTTCGCCGGCGCCGGCCCCCTCGCCGCGCGCCTTCGCGACAGGACCGCAGCGGGCTTCTCGAGATCGGCGCGCGTTGCGGCTTGCGGCGGCGCAAACGCTCATGCAGGTTGCACGCGGACAAGCAAAGCGGGGCGGTCATGGGCGGATTGATCAACGCATTCCTCGCCATGCTGGCGGCGACTTTCGGCGCGTCGGGAGCGGCCGCCGCTGATGCGGCGCCGTCCAGTGCGGCCTTTTCGTTCATCGTCATGGGCGATGCGCCCTATGGCGAGGAGGACCTCGCGATGCTCAATAAGGCGCTGCCCCTCATAAAGGCGGGCGGCTATCCCTTCGTCATCCATATCGGCGACTACAAGGGCGGCGGTCAGGA
>CAZBOC010000192.1:0-5739 GCA_964493225.1 uncultured Caulobacterales bacterium
GGGCCGATTTTCCGCGCCTTCGACGCGGCCAATCCCGCGCCGTCTCTCCCGGAACGTCCGGCGATCGACGATCTCTCGACGCCGGCGGCGCTCGCCGGGCTCTTCGAGACGACGCGCAACGATCTTCAGCCCCATGCGATCTCCGTCAATCCGGCGATTGCGCGGACCCTCGATTTTCTGGCAGAATCGGATGACGGTTTGGGGGTCAGAATGTCCGGCAGCGGAGCGACCTGCTTCGCCTTGTTTGAAACGGCCGAACGCGCGCGGGTCTGCGCCAGGCGCAGCCGCGAGATGGGATGGTGGGCGATGGCCTGCAAGGTGTCGAACGCCGCCTGACGGCCATGGCCGAAATGCTGAGCGAGTTATTTATGTTTCTGCAGATGACCCAGACCGGCGCCGCCTTCGCGATCGCCGCCGCCGCCATCATCGCGCTGATCGTCTCTTACGGGCTTTGCGCCGCCGCAGCCGGTCGAAGTTTCTTGCCCGACCGTCCCAACGGGCGATCCAGCCACCGCCGCGTGACGCCGCGCTCCGGCGGGCTTGCGATCATGGCGGGCTGGATTGCGAGCGCCGGCTTCCTCGCGACCACGGCGGGAGCGCCGGGGGCGGCGTCGGAGATACTGAAGCTTGCGGGCCTCGCAGCGGCGGTCGCGTTGATCGGCTTCGCGGATGACCGTTTCGGTTTGTCGCCGCTTTTCAAATTTTGCGGGCAGGCGGCTGCGGCGGCGGGCTTCATCGCCCTTTTCGGCGCTCTGGACCTGGCGCCGGCGCCGGGCCTCGGCGCCGTGACCCTCGGCGCTTTCGGCGTCGTCCTGACCGGGTTCTGGCTCGTGGCCTTCATGAACGCCTATAACTTCATGGACGGCGCCCACGGCATCGCCGCGGCTTCGGCGATCGTCGTTGCTTGCGGCCTCGCGCTTTCCGCCGTCGTCGCCGGCGCCGGCGTGGTGGCCGTCTCGGCGCTGATGCTCGCCTTCGCGCTGAACGGTTTCCTGCGGGTGAATTTCCCGGACGGCCGCCTGTTCATGGGCGACAGCGGCAGCCATTCCATAGGTTTTCTCTTGGCGGCGTCGTGCGTGGTCGCGGCGAACGGGACGGACGGTCTCGTCAGCCCGCTTTTCGTGCCGACCGCAATGGCCCCGTTCCTGTTCGACGTCGCCTTCACCCTCGCCCACAGGCTCTATCGTCGCCGCAATGTTCTGCACGCCCATCGCGAGCACGTCTACCAGCTGCTCCTGCGCCACGGCGCTTCGCATGTGCGGGTGACGGCCCTTTATACGGGCCTTACCGCGGCGTCGACGGCCGCAGCGCTCTTGATGCTCGGCCTCGCGCCGAAATGGCAGTTTATCGTTCCGGCGGCATTGGCGCTCGTCCTGGCGCCGCCCGCTTACTCGGTTTTCCGGCGGTCCGCGGAGGCGGGCTTCTTCGACGAGGCGTGCGCCGGTGAAGACGCCGCCGCGCCGACTTTCGCAAATCCGGTCGATCCCATCGCGCAAGCGGCTGAATGATCGCGCCTTCCCGCCTCCCGGCTAGTGAGCCCTGTTCGTCGAGCTCTGCGCAAGCGCCGAGAGCGCCTCGGCGTAATGACCGCCAGGAACTTCTTTCAGATCATCGAGGGCGCGCGCCGCATAGCGCCGGGCGCAGGAGAGCGTGTCGTCAAGCGCGCGGTTGTTCTCCATGAAGCCGCGCGCGCGCTCGAAATCGCCGTCAGCCTGACCGCCGTCCGTGATCACGCGTCTCCAGAACGCCTTCTCGGATCCGTCCGCCCGGTCAATTGAATAGACGACAGGGAGCGTCATTTTGCCCTCTCGGAAGTCGTCGCCGACGGATTTGCCGAGGGCGGTTTCCGCGCCCGCGTAATCAAGGGCGTCGTCCACGAGCTGAAAAGCGACTCCGAGATTGCGACCGTAACGACGTAGCGCGTCGGCCTCGGACGGCGACGCGCCGGCGATGACGCCGCCCACCTCGGCGGCCGCGGCGAAGAGCGCGGCTGTCTTTGATTCAACGACGGCGAGATACATCTCGAAGGTTGCGTCGACGTTTTTCTGGGTCGCAAGCTGCAGCACTTCGCCTTCCGCGATCACGCCGGATGCGCGCGACAGGATCTCAAGCACGTCGAAATTCCTTGAGGCGACCATAAGTTCGAAGGCGCGCGAAAAAAGGAAATCGCCGACGAGGACGCTTTCCTTGTTGCCCCATATGATGTTCGCCGTCTTTGATCCCCGGCGCAGTCGGGAGGCGTCCACCACGTCGTCATGGAGGAGCGTCGCGCCGTGTATCAGTTCGACCGCTGCGGCGAGCTTGATGTGGCGATCGCCGTCATAGCCGAACAGACGCGCCGCAGACAGCGTCAGGATGGGCCTCAGTCGCTTTCCGCCGGAGTCCAGAAGATGCCGCGCAACTTCGGGTATGATCGACACCGAAGACTGCAAATGCTCGAGGATCGTCGCATTGACCGCATCAAGATCGTCGGCGTTCAGATCACGCAAGGCCGCGGCGGCCGCGGGGAAATCCCCTTCGGCCCCGCTCCTGTCCGAAGGACGGGACTCGGCCTTTGCGAGGCCGGTATCATGCGGGGAGACGACAGGCCGCACGGGCGTGGATCCGCTTTCGTTCAATGCCATTCGGGCGGAATTTGGGCGCTGCCGGCGGACGGGTCAAGGAACATCCTTGCGACCGATCGCGCTCCCCGAACGGACCGCGCAACCCCGATTGATGGGCGCCGCAGGCTAGCCTAAACATCATGGCGATGACCGATTTCCTGAAGCCCTTGCGCGGGGCCTGGCGCGCGCTCCCCTTCACCGGATCCAGAAAACCTCTCGTAACCGTGATCGAACTCAACGGGGTTGTCGGCGACGGCGGCGCGCCGGGCCGCAAGGCCCTGACCCTGTCGCGCGTCAGTTCGGCGATCGAGGCGGCCTTCAAGCCGGAAGGGCTCGACGCGGTCGCGCTGTCGATCAATTCGCCCGGCGGCTCGCCCGTCCAGTCGCGCCTCATCCACAATGCGATACGGCGCGCCGCGAAGAAGAAGGGCGTGCCCGTACTGAGCTTCATCGAGGACGTCGGCGCTTCTGGCGGCTACATCCTCGCGATCGCCGGCGACGAGATCTACGCCGACGAGAGCTCGATCGTCGGATCAATCGGCGTCATCGCCGCGACGTTCGGCTTTCCCGAGGCGCTCGCCAAGATCGGGGTCGAGCGCCGGGTCCATACCGCCGGCGAAAGCAAGAGCCAGCTCGATCCGTTTCGTCCCGAAGACCCGAAAGACATCGAGCGCCTGAAGGACATTCTCGAGGACCTGCACCGCCAGTTCATCGCTCTTGTGAAGGCGCGCCGCGAAGACAAGCTGAACGCGGAAGCCGACACCTTTTCCGGCGCGTTCTGGGCGGCCCCGGCCGCGAAGAAGCGCGGGCTCGTCGATGAAATCGCTCAGCTTGGCGATTTTTTACCCCATCGTTTCGGCGACGATGTTTATGTGAAGAGGATCTCGCCGGACCGGGGCTCTCTGTTGAAGCGCCTTCTCGGCGGGGAAGCGCGAGGCCCGGCGGGACTGATGGACGCCGATGGGCTGATCGCCGCCGCCGAGGCGCGCGCATTGTGGTCGCGTTACGGTCTTTGATCGAACGGGGCCGGAACCGAACGGGGCCCGAAAAGAACGGGGCCCGAAAAGAACGGGAACGGGGCGGCCATGTCGCGCGCGGCGAGACCGTGTCGCGCCTGGCGCGGGGCGCGGTGAGCAACGGCTTGCGACCCGACGTCGTCCCCCTGGGCCGTCCGGCGCCGCGCCGCGTAGACGTATTGAAGGCTGGCGGGGCGGGCGAAGGACGTTCGAGACGACACCGGAACAGCGAGGGTTTGGAATGGGAGCGTTGACAGGAATAGCAGCAGGCGTCGCCGCGGCGGTCGGAACCCTTGCGCTCATTCGTTATGTTGAGCGCAAGGCGAAAGGCATTCGAGACGCCTTCGCCGAGCCGGGCGATCAAAACGCCGCGCCCGGCGTTATCGAATTCGAACGCGATCCCGAGACCGGCGCGTTCCGGCAGAAGTCCCCGCGCTAGCTCCCTCGCGAGGCGACGAAATCAGCTGATTGCGGGATTTCGGCTAAGGGCGCCGTCGGGATCCCGAACGGGGGAGACCGGCTTGCGCCGCCCCAAAAGGCGCGCGCAGAGCCGCCCCCTCAGGCCGGCCGAGGCTCCCGCGCATCAGGCGCAATCGCGGCAGCATCGCAAGTGGGGTTCGGCCGGACGGCGAAGCGCGCACCTGTGAAGCGCCGGCCCGTGACGCGCCGGCCCGTGACACGCCGGTTTGGGAGCGCGACCTCCGCCGCGACGACCGGACGCGATCTACAGCGCTGCGCTTAAAACGCACCTGACCTGCCGTTCCTGCGGGGCGCGGCGATGTTCGAAGAGGAAAATCCCCTGCCAGGTCCCGAGCGCCGGCGCACCCGCGTCGACGGGGATCGTCAGGCTCGTCGCCGTCAGCGCCGCGCGGATATGCGCCGGCATGTCGTCAGGACCTTCAGCCGCATGAATATAGGTCTCGTCTTCGGCGACGAGCCGCGCGAAGAAGCGCTGCAAATCCTCCGCAGCCGTCGGATCGGCGTTCTCCTGGATCAGGAGCGAGGCCGACGTATGCGGAATGAAAACCGTGAGGAGCGCCTGCGCCACGTCGCGGCGGGCGACCCAGCCGCGCACCTGCCGCGTTATTTCATAAAGTCCTTGTCCTGACGTGTTTACCGTGATGACGTGCATCTTTTTTCGCGCCTGCGTTGCTGCGTCGCAATATCGATTACCTTTGTTTTCCTAGTCCGTCCCCGCTAGCTTGCGAAGCCCGGAAAGGCCGCGAGCGGCGAATATGGCTGTCACATTTTCCGAGTAGCTCCGAGAGCGATGGTGACCGAATTCTATAATCCTTCGACGGCCCGCCGGCGTCCCGGCGCGATCGCGAAAGCGATCGCCGCACCGATCGCTTTCATCGACCTGGAGGCGTCGGGACTGAACATGCGCTCCTGGCCGGTGGAGGTCGGCTGGGCTTTCGCGCAAGGCGAGCCCTCGGCGATGCTCGTGCGCCCGCACGAGCTTTGGCGCATGGAGGGATGGGACCCGGAGGCTGAGGCTTTGCACGGTCTGACGCTGGAAAAAATCTCGCGGGAGGGCGCGCCGGCCTCGATGGTCGCCAGCGCCCTGAACAAGGCGCTCGCCGGCTGCACGGTCTATTCCGACGCACCGGAGTGGGACGCGTTCTGGCTATACCGGCTTTTCGGCGCGGCGCGCGTTCGACCGGCCTTCTCGCTGCTCGGCTTCGGCGAACTCGTGCCGCCCCTCGCGCCCGGACGCGCCGAGGAACTTCTTAAACGCGCCGCGCAACTGGCCCCTCGAACCCATCGCGCCGCCGCCGACGCCCGCCATCTGCAAACGCTCTATCGGCTCGCCTGCGGCGAATAGACCCGACCGCATAGATTGGGTAGAAATACTAGGCGTTGCGAACTTGCCGCGCGACGCCACCAGATGTAGTGTTCCAGCTCGAAGCGCCGGCCGTCCGCCGTCGCCCCCCCGGCGATCGCCGGCCCATAGCCGAACGGAGACCTTTCGATGTCTGTCGCTCCCGCTGAGACACTACGCGATCCGCTTCAACACTCCGGCGTCGACGTCGCCCTTCCGGGGCTGATGACGCCGTCCTATTCCTACAAGCCGTTCCGCTACCCCTGGGCCTATGATTTCTGGAAGCGCCAGCAGCAGG
>CAZBOC010000193.1:0-5720 GCA_964493225.1 uncultured Caulobacterales bacterium
GCCATAGACGTAATTGACGCCCCAGCGGCCGAACCAGGCGCCGTCCGCCTCCTGCTCGGCTCTCAGATAGTCGAGCGCGCGGACCATGCTCGGATGGGTTTTTGAAATTCCGAGTTTCCCGAAGGCCTCCACGATATGGGCGGTCACGTCGACCGAAGGCGGATCAAGCGCCTCGCCGAAATCGCAAAACGGAATCTTGGTGACGATCGCCTTGTCGTTATCCTTGTCGAAGGCGCCCCAGCCGCCATTTTCGCATTGCATGTCGACAAGCCAGTTGACCCCGCGCTCGATCGCCTGCTCGATCCCGCGATCCTTCCACATCGGGTCGTCACGGAACTGCGACAAGACAATGAGCGCCACGGCGGTGTCATCCGTATCAGGATAAAAAGTGTTTGCATATTCGAAAGCCCAGCCGCCGGGTTCGGTGTCGGGCAGCTTCACCGACCAGTCGCCCTTGCGCCGCACCTGTTGGTCGAGCGTCCAGGCCACTCCTTTTTCGATCTCGACCTTGTAATTCTCCCGCAATTCGCAATCGTCAAAAGCGAGAAGCGCCAGCACGGTGTCCCATACCGGCGAGACCGACGCCTGGATGTAGGTCGCATCGCCGACGTCCACCCGCCAGCGCGGATCGTCCAGCGCGCCGATGGCGGCTTTCATCGCCGGGTGGTCGGGCGGGAATCCCTGAAAATGCATCGCCATGATCGAATAGACCCAGGGCGGCTGTATGCCGCCCCATACGCCGTCCGCATCCTGATGTTTCAGGATCCAGCCCATGGCCTGGTCGATCGCCCCCCGCCGGAACGGCGTCAGCCCCCAGTTCTGCCCTGCGTGGAGGACCCTGTCGGCGAAGCGAAAGAAGCCGTCCCAGAAATCGGCCCCCGCCTTTTTCGGCAGATCGTAGTCGAAGGCGTGACGTCCGTCGGGGAACAGTTCATCAAGCCGGTTTTCCATAGGCAGGGGGCGCGAGGGTCGCGCGCTCGAAAGGACCGCGATCGGCATCAGCGTCGCGCGGGCCCACTGCGCGAAATTATAGATCGAGAAGGCGAACCAGTCGGGAAAGCCGATCACCTCGGGGGGGATGTTCGGCGTTTTCTCCCACGGCCATTCGCCGATCAGCGCGAGCCAGTACCGCGTAAACACGCGGATGTTCCTTAGCCCGCCCCGCGACATGATCCACTGGCGCGCATTGACGAGGGCGGGCTCGGACGCCGACATCCCCATGGAGCGCAAGGCCGCGTAGGCCTCCACGGTCGTATTCACGTCGCCGGCCGGCGCGTTGCGGAACACCTCCCAGGATCCGTCCTCGCGCTGCTGGTCGAGAAGCGACTGGGCGAGTCGCAGGCGCAGGTGATGATCCTCCTGACCGATCACCCACAGGCACAATATCCACTGGGCCTCCATGCAGGAATTCGATTCCAGGCGGCCGACCCAGTACCCTTCCGGCTTCTGGCGCTCGGCGAGCCAGCTGGCGGCGTCGTTGATCGCGCCGCCGATCTGCGCCCCGAAATTCGAGCGCGCCGCCGCGCCCGGTGTCTTGTCGTCGAACATGGCCTTCACCTTCGATTTGCGCCAAAGCCCCCGCGGTCTTAGCAACGGCCGGCGGACTTGGCGAGGTCCGTGCGGTGCGCGCGCCGCGCCCCGACCGGGGCTGGCGCGTCGCGCAGTCGGCGAGCGGGAACAAGAAGACAATTGCGCGGCGCGCGGCGGGCCTTAGGGTGGCGGACGATGGCGAACCACAATCTTTTTGCAACGCTGCACGCGCGCGGCTTCGCGACGAGGCGCGCCCCGTTTCTGACCGCGCCGGGCGCGCGTTCCCGGACCTATGGGGAAATCGACGATCTGTCGGCGCGCATGGCGGCGCATTTCATCTCCCGCGGCGCGCAGCGCGGCGCGCGGATCTGCGTCCAGGTCGAAAAGAGCGCCGAGGCCGTCGCGCTCTACCTCGCGGCGCTGCGCGCCGGGCTCGTCTACACGCCGCTCAATACGGCTTACACCGACGCGGAAGTCTCCTATTTTCTCGGCGACTGCGAGCCGGCCTTCTTCGTCTGCGCGCCCGACCGCGCCGGGAGGCTGGCGGTTGAGGCGGGAAAAGCGGGCGCTCCCGCAACGTACACGCTGGACGCGGAGGGGCGCGGATCCCTGATCGAGGCGGCGGGCGAGCGCCCGCCTTTCGTCGAGATCGCCGAGCGCGAGGAAGACGACCTCGCTGCAATCGTCTACACCTCCGGCACGACGGGCCGCTCCAAGGGCGCGATGCTGAGCCACGGCAATCTCGTCTCGAACGCGCTGGCGCTCCACAAGGCCTGGGGCTTCGCGCCGCGCGACGTTCTCCTGCACGCGCTGCCGATTTTCCATGTACACGGACTTTTCGTCGCGCTCCACACAGCGATGCTCAGCGGCTGCGAAGCGTTGTTCCTGAAGAGCTTCGATGTCGCAGCGGTGCGCGCCGCGCTGGAGCGGGCGAGCGTGATGATGGGCGTGCCGACCTTTTACGTACGCCTCCTCGAGCGGGAGGATTTCGGCGCGGAGGAATGCGCCCGGATGCGGCTCTTCATTTCAGGATCGGCGCCGCTTGACGCGGCGACTCATGAAGCCTTCAGAATGCGGACGGGCCACGCCATCCTCGAACGCTACGGCATGTCGGAGGCCGGCATGATCACCTCGAACCCGCTTCACGGCGAACGCGCCCCGGGGAGCGTCGGCTATCCTCTGCCCGGCGTCGAGGTCCGCGTCGCCGGCGCCGAAGGGGCGTTACTGCCTGCGGGCGAAACGGGGTCGGTGCAGGTGCGTGGGCCCAACGTCTTCAAGGGCTACTGGCGCATGCCTGACAAAACGCGCGAGGAATTCCGCGACGGCGGCTGGTTCGTGACCGGCGATCTGGGTCGTCTGTGCGAAGACGGCCGGCTGGTCCTCGTCGGCCGCGAAAAGGACCTTATCATCGCCGGCGGCTACAACATCTATCCAAGGGAGATCGAGGACGCGCTGAGCGCCGCGCCGGGCGTCGCCGAATGCGCCGTGATCGGCGCGCCCCACCCCGATATGGGCGAGGGCGTGGTCGCGGTTCTCGTCGCCGAAGACCGCACGGTTCCGCCGCAGACCGACGGCGTCGCGCAAGACGCCGGCGCGCTCGCCCCCGAGATGGAGAAACTCGCAAAATTCAAGCGGCCGCGACGGTTCGTCTGGGTCGACGCGCTGCCGCGCAACGCCATGGGAAAGGTGCGCAAGGACGTCCTGCGCCGGCGCTATGCGGCGGTGTTCGCAAGCCCTTAGACCGTATGTGCGGTTTCGACGAGCGGCGCCGTTTTCGCTATGGCGGTGAAGGACGCGAACCGGGCAAACAGGCTGCGTCAAGCGAAACGCGGCACGCCTTTCGACTGCGATGAGGGTGCGCTGCTACCCGCTGACCGATGCGCCGTGCGCCTTCGCAAGCTGGGCGATCCATGGATCATGCGTTGCGCCCCGCCGGAACCGTCAAACCACGGGGCGAGGCGATTGAGCCGCGCCGCCTAGGACTTCATGTTTCTCCAGCTCGGATAAAGGAGACATCCGAGGAAGGAGAACGAGGCCGCGACAAGAAGAAAGAACGCCGGAAACCCGCCGCCCGAATTGCCCAGCCAGTTAGACACGAGGCACGTGCAGGCAATGATCAGATAGGGATAGACCGGCGGGTCCTGCCGCATGTAGCGCGCGAGGAACAGGCCCATGGACGCCATCAGCAGGGTCAACGCGTAGATATCGAGAAACGTAATCATCATCACCACCCGTATTTTCGCCCCAATGGTCGGAGGAAACCTTTAATTTTCGGCAAATGGCGCGGCGAGACTTGGCGCGCGCCGGGCGCGCCGGCTGGTCGGTCCGGAACGCGTTCGGCATTTCTTTAAAATTTGAAGCTAATGCTCGCGACAAGGGTGAGCGGACAGGATCCGAAACGGGAAGGACGGGGCTTACGTGGACAACCACCTGCGCGAAGCGGCCCTTAAGGCGTCTCCCGGCGGCGGCGAAGCGCCAGAAAAATTTCGGGTCATGGTCGTCGAAGATGATGCGGTCAACCGGATGGTGGCGACGCGCCTTCTCTCGGCGATCGGAGGCGAATGCGAGACCGCGGAAAATGGCGAGGAATGCCTCGCGCTGCTGGGACGGCGAAAATTCGACATCGTCGTGATGGACTGGCGCATGCCCGTCATGGACGGCGTCGCCGCGACCAGAGCGATCCGCAGCCTGGCTGGGCCGGTCGCCGACGTGCCGGTGATCGGCTGCACGGCCGAAGTCATTTCCGACGGTCAGGAGGCGATGCTTGGGGCGGGCTGCGACGACTGCCTGGCGAAACCGCTCCGGATCGAAAGGCTCGCCGAATCGATCGCCGCTGTTCTCCGGCGACGCGCCTTGAAGAGCGACGAGGCCTGAAACCAACGAACCAAAAAAAAGAGCGCAAGTCCTTTCCCCCAAGGGAAGGACCTGCGCTCGGGCGGCGATGTTGCGATTGTCGGGTTCGCACGCAACATTCGCCTATGATCCGCGCCCGCCAGATCGCTATCCGGATCGTGCTCCCCCATAATCCGGGGTCTGGCCTGGTTCCGGGGCGAGGAACCGTGTCTGGACGGTCAGCCGGAGGGTATGGCGTTAAGTCCCAATCGGTGCGGATCAATCTCCTGAATGCGTCGAGGCGGCGAACCCGGATTGATCGGATGCCGCGAATGCGAAGTCGACGAGGCCGACGGCGACGATGATTGCGGCGGCGATGATGCGAAAAGCGGACATTCGGGCTATCTCCTTTCCGGGGCGCGTCTTGCCTCGATGCGCAGATTAGACCGGCCCGCTTCCGGCTTCTGTGATCCAGGTCACAACAATCGGGCGCTTCAGCGAGCAAGGCGCCCCGGAGATCCGGCGCCTCCGGACGCACGGTGCGGGGGCCTCGCGCGTCTCGTCGGATCTCGCGCGACTGTAATTCGCCAATTGAGCGCGTTCGGCCTTCGTACTTCCCGAATTCAGGGCGGCGGGGGGCAGCCGCCCCCTGCCCCCGCGCCGACGCGTCAGGCGAAGAGGAAATCGCTTTCGTCGAGCGCCGAGACCGCGACGCCGGCGAGCGTCAGCACGTCGCCGCCGCCGAAATTTATCACCGCATCCGCGCCAACGTCGCTCGCCAGCGCGAGCACATCGGCGAGTTCGCTGACGAGGCCGGAAAGGCCGGTGAGGTCGATAATGTCGGCGCCGTTGTCAAATCCAACGATCGTGTCGTTTTCATCGCCGAGCGCGAATACGAAAACGTCTGCGTCGGCGCCGCCGGATAATTCGTCAGCGCCCGCGCCGCCGCGCAGAGTGTCGTTTCCGTCCTGGCCCTCCAGCGTATCAGAACCGACGCCGCCTGAGATATCGTCATCGCCCGCGACGCCGCGCAAAAGGTCGTCCCCCGCGCCCCCGTCTATGACGTCGCCGCCCTGATCGCCCTTGATGAAATCCTCGCCGTCGCCGCCGTTGACCGTGTCCGCGCCGGCGTTGCCGAGAAGCGTGTCGTCGCCGTTCCCACCTTCAAGGAGGTCCTCGCCGTCGCCGCCTCGCAGCGTGTCCGACCCTTCCCGGCCGCGCACGACGTCATTGCCGACGTCGCCGCGGACGTCGTCATTTCCGGCCGCGCCGTCGATCGTGTCCGCGCCGTCGCCGCCGAGCACCGTATCGTTCCCCGCCTCGCCGCGCAGGCTGTCGTTTCCGAGCCCTCCGAGCAC
>CAZBOC010000194.1:0-5654 GCA_964493225.1 uncultured Caulobacterales bacterium
CCGACGAGAAGATCGAGCTCTTTCGGATCCTGTTCCTCGACAAGAAAAACATTCTTATTGCGGACGAAGTCCAGCAGCGCGGAACCGTCGACCACACGCCGGTCTATCCGCGCGAGGTGGTCAAGCGCGCCCTGGAGCTTGGCGCCTCGGCGATCATTCTCGTGCACAACCACCCGTCCGGCGATCCGACGCCATCGCGCGCCGACATCGAGATGACGAACCAGATCGTCGACGCCGCGAAAGCCCTGGGCATTCGCGTCCACGATCACCTCGTCATCGGCCACAAAAACGAGGCAAGCTTCAAAAGCCTCGGCCTGCTTTGAACACAGTAGAATTCAATTGCTGGGGATCTGCGGCGGACTTGCCGAATTTCACATATGCTATCCTCCATCAACGGCATAGATGGCGGCGCGATCGACGATCGGGACGACTATGGCGAAGGCGAGGATAGTCCGAAGCGGCTGGAGGACGCATGACGATTGCTGCAATCCGCCGCCAATCCGGAAGCTGTCGCAATGGTTCGCGCCGCGGCCAGCCTGTTCGTCTCGGCGAAACGGCCATGCGCTTACTTCTTATTCGTATCCGGAAAAACAGTATCCGCGCCAGGTTTCAGCGAATGTCCTGAGGGGGCTCTTCAAACCGGCTTGCGGAACCGCAGCATGTAGGTCTCGTCGAGCGAGGGAACGGCGATCTCGGCGTCGAAAACAAAGCCGACGGCTTCGACTTCCGCTTTGAGCGCCTCCTTGCCGACCCTCACATGCTGATTTCTTCTGTTTCGCGGCGCGTCGTCGGAGACGTCGAAATCAATGATGAACAGCCGCCCGCCGGGTCGGAGCGCCTCGAACACAGTCGCCATCAAGGCTTCCGGGTCTTCGAAATAGTTATAAGTGTCGGAGATGAAGGCGACGTCTACGTCGCCGGCCGGAAGCGTCACCGAGTCGCTCCGGCCCAAGACCGCTGTGACGTTTGAATGGTCGAGGTCCGCCGCGCGCTGATTGATCAGCTTCAAAAAGCGCGGCTCGATATCGACGGCGAAAACCGCGCCCGCCGGTCCCACCTGCTCGGCGAAGATCATTGTGTAAAGGCCTGTGCCGGCCCCGATATCCGCAACGCGCAATCCCGGCTGCAGCGACACCGCCGCGGCGACGTCGTCCCGCGCCGAATACAGCTCGCGCGTCCCGATCTCGAGCGTCTCAAGCCATAATTCAACGTTCGATTCATCGTCGCCGTAGCTCGGCGGCGGGAGCGCCTCGGCGATATCGTCCTCTCGCCCGCCGCCGCAGGCCGACAGCAAGAGCGCCGCCGCCGCGGCGCGTCTCATTAAGACTGTCGCCATCTTTTTTCCGCACCCATCGCTTTACCTGGACGCCACCCTAGCGCGCCCATCCCGCTTCGCGCCATTCATGACCGATAATTCCTGATGTCGAAAAAACCCGACGCCGCCTCGACCCTGAACGTCTCAAGGGTGAGATCGCGGCCAACGAGACGGCCTAGCGCGGCGAGATCAGGCTCGATTTCCCGGCCCACATGCTCAAGCGCGGCCGTCCCAAGTTCGGGCCTTTCCGGCGGCCTCAGACGGTCAGCGATGCGGCGGCGCAGCCCGCTCGGCACCAGCGCGCGACGCAAAACCGACATGACCCGGTTCTCCATCACGAATTCATAGAGCGGAAAACGCTGCAGGCGATCCGCGCTCACGTTCTGCGCAGGCAGATTCTCCACCCAGGCAGCGTCGTCGAGCTCCAGAAAGCGCGCGAGCCGTTCGAAATTCTCACGCGGCCGGGCCTTCAGTCCTTCCTGCGTGACGAGCGCAAAGCGGTCGGCCGGAAAATGCGCGAGCCACCGGGACAATTGCTTGTGGTAGAGACTGTACTGAAAGAGCTCGGGAAACCGCGTCACAGCTTCGTCGATCGGTATCGTGATCTTCCGCATTGTCCATTCATGGAGGTAGTGCGAAATCAGCCTGTCGATAGGATGGCGGATCATATATATGAACTTCGCATCCGGCGTCGCGGCCTTCAATCGCACCGGCGCGTCAGGCCATGTAGGCCACTTCGCGTAGTGCGTGCTCGCCTCGCCGATGCGCGTGGCCCCGTCCGCGTCGGCGAAGAGCGCGCCGTACCAGTCGAGCCCGCGCGCGTAAACGTCGTCATCGGAGAAAAAATTCGGTTCCTTCGGCTCGGACATGAAGACGCCCTTCTGCAGGGCGAGTTGCCGCTGCAGGGTGCTTGTCGCGCATTTCATTGCGCCGATGATGTAGAAATCCGGAAGCCGCATCGGGACATTCTTACGATTCTTCAACGGAATACTTCGTTATCCAGATATCGCGCGCCGCCTTTTCACAGGCGCGCGCCGGCGCCTTGAGAAAGAGGCGCTTGGAATGGGCGAGCGCGCGGCCAATATACCATAGAAAATTGGCCAGGAAAAAGCCAGCCGTCCCATAAAACTTGCGATAATATCGCGCGCGCGACGCGTAGTAATACGCGGGCAGACGTTTCTTCAGCGCCTCATCGGACTTGACTGTCGATGAGCCCCCCCGCAGGTGAATCACCCTCGCCTCCGGCGCTAAGAGGATTTTCCAGCCGTGCGACGCAGCCGTCCTGCAATAATCGGCGTCTTCGAAGTAAAGGAAATAGCCCTCGTCCATGGGACCGATGTCGTCGATCATCTCCCGCCTCAAAAGCACGCAGGCGAAGGAGACCCAGCCTGGCGGCGTGTCGTCCGCGACGGGAATGGGAACGTCGGAGGACACAAAGGCGCGACGAACCGCTTCGAGCGCGCTACCGATAATCAATTCCGAAATAGGCGTGAACTGACGAAAGCAGCTGATTTGGCGCTCTCCGTCCTCGCTGACGAGAGCCGGCGCGACGAAGCCGCAGCCGGGATTTCGCCGCGCAGCCGCAAGGAGCGCCGGAAAGGCTCCGTCCAGGACGAGCGTGTCGCTGTTCAGAAGAATGTAGAACGGTGCGTCGACCGCCGCGATCCCTATATTGTTGCCGCCGGAAAACCCTGTGTTCCTGTCGGAAAACTTCAGGATGATGCGGTCGCTGTCGGCGCGCCCGGCGCGCCATTCCTCCAGCACCCTTACCGATCCGTCTGCTGAAAAGTTGTCGACGATGACAACTTTGGCGTCAAGCGCTGCGACGTCGCGCAAGGCCCGTTCAGCGCAGCGGCATGTCATTGCGGCGGTCTTGTAATTGATGATGACGACAGCGAGTTCGGTCACGTACCCTGCTTGTATTCAATAATGCGGAACCCGGCCCCGGTCAGGCGACGGCGCCAGTACTGCAGCATGCCGAGGAAGTTCGGGAACTTTGAAATCGTCAGAAAACGGGCGTAGCGCTCAGCATCGCGCGCCGCGACGCCCGAAAGGACAAGGCCGCGCCGCGCGTTCCAGTAGGACAGGAGATAGAGCCCGACGACCGGCGCGAGGAGCAACGGGTTGATCAATACAAGGACGACTGCGGCGACCGGCAGGAGCCCGCCCCAAATGACCACCCTCCTGCGTTCCGCGGCGAAATAATCTCCATGCAGCGCGCCGACCTGCGCAAATCCGTGCCCCGCGCGCACAGCCCGCTTCCACCACTCCGCGAAGCGCGACATCGCGGCGTCGTGGATCGTCATCTCTTCGGGCAGGCGCCGGATCCGGTAACCCGCCTTGCGCACGCGGATGCAGAATTCATCGTCCTCCGCGGCGATGATCGACGGGTCGAAACCGCCGGCCTGACGGTAGGCGGCGACGCGCACGAGCATGTCGCCGCCGCAAGCCGCAATCTCGCCGGCCGGCGCACGCCATTCGATATCGCACATCTTGTTGTAGACGCTGGCGTCCGGATGGCGCTCCCGCCGCCAGCCCGTGACGATCCCGAGCGACTTGTCGCCCATGATTTCGGCCGCGGCCACCTCGAGCCAGCCTTCGACGATCTCGCAGTCTCCGTCCACGAACTGGACGTATTCCGTGTTCGGCCAACGGGCCATCAGGCGATCGAAGCCCGCCTGACGCGCACGCGCTGCGGTGAACGGAACCGACATGTCGAGTTCAACCACCTCGGCGTCAAGGCTGCGCGCGAAAGCGACTGATGCGTCGCTAGATCCCGAATCAACATAGACGACAGGGCCTGTCCGCGGCCCCAGCGACCGCAAGCAGGCTTTCAGTCTTTCGCCTTCATTTCGGCCGATGACCACGACGCCCGTCGACGCGCGCACGCTCGGCGGAGCCGCTTTCGCCGCGCCCCGTTCATCAAGCCCTTCACCAGCGTCCGTCACCGCTCGCCGACCGTCTCCAGTTTCTCCGGGTGCTGTACCAGATCAGTGTTTGCGGCAATACGGTCAATTTCGCGTAAATTTCGCGGGGCGTATCGCCGTGTCCCCCGCGGCGGCGCCAACCGCCTCAGCGCGCGCTGCGATCACGAAAGCCTGCATATCATCCCGACACAATCGTACTTCCTTCGCGCCGGGGCGAACAGGGTTCGGGCGAGCAGCGCTGAAGACTGGAGAAAACCGTGCCGTTTAACCGACGCGCACGGATCTTCCGCGCGCACCATGTCGTAAATGGCGCATTCCCAGGCGCGCCAGTCGGCGTTGTGATGGCGCAGGAACCCTCGAAAATAGACGCGCTCCACGAGCAATCCATGGTTTTGCAGAAGGCGACGGAGATTCCGGTCGTCAAAGAAATAGAGATGGCGCGGCGCATCAAACATTTCCGAACAGACATTGAATTGTTCAAAGTGGGCGCAGGCCGCGTTGGGGACCTCGAGCCAAAGTCTTCCTTCCGGCTTCAAGAGCGCGCGAATGTTCCCGATCGCGACGTCCGGACGCACGCAATGCTCCAAGACATGGGTCATGGCGATGACGTCGAAATCAAGCGATGTGATTTCGTCAGGCATCGCCTCCGCCCTTCCCCCGAAGACACGGATTTCCCCGCGCGCGCCGGACCCGCCGGGGAGCGAGAAACTCTTCGCCGTCGGATCAGGTTCAACTCCGTAGGCGGCGTAACCCGCATCGGCGAAGGCCTCAAGGAGGTCGCCGCCGCCGCTGCCCACATCGAGAAATCTCGGATCCGCCCCGGGCGGACGAAAGTAAGGCGCGTCAATCTCCTCGCCGTTATCGCCCCAATAGGCGATCTTGAGAAGGAGCTTGTCTTTCAGGCCCGAGCTTACGAGCGGGAAATGACTTTGTCCCTGTGTGTAATACGCATCGAGTTTATAGAATTCGGGCACTTCGGAGGGATCGGGCAGCGGCGCGGCGGCGCCGAGGCCGCATTTTTCGCACCGATGAAAGGTCTGAACTGGAGACGCCGCGGCCTTTTTGGGATCCACAGGCATGGTCAGCCAGGGCAGCATAGCCCCGCCGCACGCGCAACACGTCGCTTGCACAACCTATCCCCCGCCTACCAAGCCATGTGCTCTATAGACCGGGATCGCGAATTCCTGTCAACCGCGCGCGGGCAATCGTCCGTGAAAAGATAAATGATGCGACCGGGCGTTTTTCGCGCAAGGAAACAGGTTTCGCGACGACAGACGATCCGCAGTCAGAATAGCGGCGCATTTGAGCGAAAAATTCGATCAAGGAAGGGTTTCCGGAAAATCCGCTTTGCAGGCCTGGCGGCGACCTACTCTCCCACGCCTTAAGACGTAGTACCATCGGCGCTGGGGAAT
>CAZBOC010000195.1:0-5654 GCA_964493225.1 uncultured Caulobacterales bacterium
CCGTGTCGGAATATTGATTAGGCGCTGGAATTCGCAATTGCAAGGCTTCGACGTCACAAATATAGATGCAATTATTTAGGAATTTTTCGAAACACAATATAGGTTGCTGATAAATTTAATTTTGTGTGCGGAGCTGGGCCAATTTCGCATCGTGGACCGGCTCGCCGGTCCCGATCAGGGGGCCGACGGCGCGCGGCCGGGCCGCGAGCGTTTCAGATCAGGTCGGGGGCCGGCGCTTCCTGCGACGAAATCGCCGCTCGCCGCCGCGGGATTAATTTTCCGCAAGGCGCCTGAGGCCGGGCGTGCGCCGTCGCGGTCGGGGTCGCGCATGGTCGAAGCTTTTCGCCGCGCGCGCGATCGCCTCGTTCATTTCGTCCTTAGACTGTAGAAAATTGCCGGTATCGGCTTCGGCGAGGCGACGGGCCGTTGCTGCGACCCGCCCGCGCGCGGAAATCAGCTCGCCGACGGTCTCAATGATCGTCTCCTCCAGCGGCTCGTCGAGCAGGAAGCCGGCGTCGCGCGCCGCGACCCAGGCGCCGCTGGCGCAGTCGGCCGGAACAAGGGCGGGCGTCGCGAAATAGCCGCCCTCGTAGATCCGGTTTGGAAGGAGCCATTTTGAATTAAAGTCCGCATCGTGAAAATCACCTGCCCAGACGAGGTCGACATCCGCATAGAGCGCGGCGAGATCGTCCGGTGCGCGGTAACGCCCGCCATAGAGGATGTTCCCGCGCCCCGCGACGCGCTCTGCGAAGTCGGGCAGGCAGACGTCCGGAAATCCGCGCAGCACAATCTCGACGTCCTCGCCGAATGCGGCCGCAACTTTCTCCATCAGCGCGAGGCTGCGCCGGCAGCGCAGAACGCCGAACCAGCCGATCCTGAGGGGCCCGTCCCCGGCGATGCGCGCCGCCGCGCCCGGCGCAGGACGCGGCGCGAGGGCCGGGCTCGGCGCAATTCGGTTCTCGATCAGCATGGGATTGAAGCGCCCGGCGTGCCGGCGTTCGAAGTGACGTTCGAGGAAGGCCGGGGCGCTGACGATCAGGAGCGAAGACGCGTCCAGCACCATGCGTTCGAGCCGGCGCACGCCCGCGCCGACGGCGTCCCGCCGATGGGTGAGGCGATGAATGTCCAGGCACTCGTAAATAAAGGGCCGCGGCGCGCGGGCGCGGCGCATCGCCGCGACGGCGCAAAGCCCCATGTCCAGATTGCGCGCGAAGACGATGTCGGCTTCCGCGACGGCGCGGCGCGCGTCCTCGTTAAAACAGGCGCGGGCGACCGCGGCCGCGCGCTGTGCGTAGCGCGCGTCGTAGGTCCGTCCGAGATCAACCCTGTTCCAGCCGTCATCGACCCGCTCCGCGCGCCGCATGGCGAGGCCGACGATGTCGTGGCCGGCGTCCTGAAAGGCGCGCACGCGCCGGCGGATGGCGGCGTCCCGCTCGTCATGGGCGAAAAAGGCGATCCTGACCATGAAACGACCCTCAAGTTACAACTCGAACCGATCTGTCGAGGCGATCTTAAAACCACGCGGGCTACGAAAATACCGTCTGAGTAAAGAGTAAAATATGAATTATCGGCATACTCTTGCGCATTTGACGAAAAAGCGCGCGATCGTCGTGATCCCGACGCTTGACGAAGCCGCTCACATCGGGGCGACGCTCGACGCGCTCGGGAAGGATCGCCAAGCCGACGCGTGTGAATTCTGGGTCGTCGACGGCGGCAGCGAGGACGGGACCCGTGAAATCGTCGCAGCGCGCGCCGAAGCCGGGGCGAATATCCGTCTCGTCCACAATCCGGGCCGGACCCAGGCGAATGCGGTCAATCTCGCCGCCCAGCGGATGCGCGCTGGAAACGTCGCGCCCTACCTGATCCGCGCCGACGCGCACGCAGCCTACCCGGAGCACTGGATATCGACGCTGATCGCCGCGGCGGAGGAAACGGGCGCCGACAGCGTCGTCGCCCCCATGGAAACGCGCGGCGGCGACGCCTTTCGCAACGCTTCGGCCGATCTCTTCAACGGATGGCTTGGCAATGGCGGGGCGGCGCATCGCAGCGGGAAGCTGCGCGGGTTCGTCGAGCACGGCCACCATGCGCTCTTCCGTCTCGAAGCGTTCTGCGCGGCCGGCGGCTATGACGCGCGGTTCCGCGCCAATGAGGACGCCGAACTCGATCTGCGTCTGATCCGCGACGGCGGACGGATTTTTCTCGAAACGCGCGCCGCCATCGGCTACGTGCCCCGCGGCTCGCTGGCCGGCGTCTGGCGGCAGTTCTATCGCAATGGCCGTTATCGTCTGTGTACGGCGATAAAGCACGGCCGGCGGCCGGGCGCGCGTCAGCTGGCGCCGATCGCTCTGGCGACGGGGCTCGCCGCTTCAGTCGCGCTGGCCGCGTTCTGGCGTCCGCAGGCGGCTCTCCCGGCCGCGCTCTACGTCTTCGCGGTCATTCTCGCCTCGTTCCGGGCGGCGACGCGCAAAACGCCGTCGCGCGTCGCGCTGATCGCCGCGACGGCGGCGACGGCGCACCTGGCTTTCGGCCTCGGCGGCCTCGTCAGCCTCGCGAGCTATCTCGCCAGCGGCCGCCTTCCCGTCGATGGGCCGGCACGCGCCCCCGCGCCCCTGGCGCCCGCATTGAAACGATCGGCCTGAAGGAGCTCCCGTGAAGAACCTGCCATTCCTTGAACGCAATGTGCGCCGCTCCCGTGTCTACAGCGGCCGCCTCATCAGATCCATCGCGATGCGTCCGCTGAGGAGCAATTGCTGTTTCTATCATATTCCGAAGAGCGGGGGCACGTCTCTCTCAGAAGCGCTGCACGCGGTCGTGCCGCTCGGCCGCCATATCGGCGAAGTTCCCGCGAATACGACGCGCAGGGCGGCCGCGATCAGGCTTTCGGGGGAGGACGACGAAACCGGCTTCTATGACGACGGCGAAAGGGCCGGGGACGTCTTCGCCCTGCGCGAAGCGATGCAGCTCAGCTTCATGGCCGGCGACGTCGCCCTCGTTCACGGTCACATGCTCTTCAGCCGGCGCGCCGACCGCCATTTCGGCGAGCGCTACAGATACGTCACGATGCTGCGCGATCCCGAGGCGCGCGTAATCTCCAACTATCGCGCGGCGAAGCAGGCCGGTTACGTAAATCGATCGTTTACAGACTATCTCGATTCCCGAATCGGGCGCAATCACGCGACCCACAATCTGCGCTACTTTTCGGGCCGCGCCCACGTGTCTGCGGGGGCTGAAGCCGCCGCGACGGCCGAGGCGAAGTCGGCCATCGACCGCTTCGACGTCATCGGCTTCGTCGATGAGATGGACGCGTTCGTAGAACAGTTCGAGGCGGCGTTCGGCGTGCGGCTCGTGATCGGGAATTTCAACCGCGCCAGAGCGCCGATGCCGGATCTGTCGCCCGCCGATTGCGCGAAGTTGAAGCGCGCCTGCGAGGGCGATGCGGAACTGCACGCCTATGCGAAGGCCGCGACGGCGCGCGCGCGATCCCCCCGCGCTGTCGCCTTCGCCGGCGCGTTCAAACCGCCCACTGACTGAAACCGAGACCGGTCAGCTCCCGGAATTCCGCAGCGTCGCAGGCGAGCCTTTCGGCGGCGCGGGCCCTGATGTCGGCGGGCAGGTCCGGCGCGCGGCGCGCAGTCCCGTTCGCCCGGGCCGCCAGACGCTTGACGGACCGGCGCAGGCCCGGCGGCGTCATGGCGCGCAGGCCGACAAGCGGTCTTTGTTCGGACAGTTTCAACAGCCAGCCCGGCGTCCGCGCCAGCGAGGCGGAGGAATTCGCCGCCGCCCCGGAGGCGGCCGGTTCGAACGGGTCGACGCCGATGAAACGGCAGATGGTTGCGACCGTCTCCGACCGCGATGCGATGAAGGCGTCGAAATCAACTATATGGATCTGCTTCTCCGGAAATAGATCAAGATAGTCGCGCAGCTGGCGCGCGTACATGCTTGCAGCCAGTATGTGTTCGCCTTCGGCCGCGTCCAGAAGCCGATCAGGCGAAGGAAGCGACGCCCCCATGAGCCAGCTATGGGCGTATTGCGAACAGAAGCGCTCAACCGGGTCGCGCACGATGTAGATCAGTTTCACGTCCGGCCGCGCGGCGTGGATCCGCTCCGGCACGCCCTTGAAGACGTCGTTTTTCGAATAGTTCGGCGAAGCTTCTCCGATGACGGATTTATCAACAGGAAAGAGCCCGCGATACCAGGACGGTCCCCGGGCGAAGTTCTTTTCCCGGATGAAGTAATCGGTTTCCTTCAGCCGAGAGACTCCGATGTCGGGATGGGCGGCGAGAAGATCGGCGAGCGCCGTCGTCCCGGCGCGCATGGCGCCGATGATGACGAAGTCGGGCGGGGTCAAGGTCATGGCGCCGCAGCTCCTGTGTTGCGATTACGCGGCGCGATCGAACGCGCCTGGCCAATTCGGCCAGGGAAGGTCATCCCTGCCGATCAGCCGCGCGAGCGCGCGCATTTCCGGCGCGAGCCGGCGCCGCAGTCGGCGAGCTGTCTCGGGGCGCATGGCCGGCACCTCGTCGCGCACGTTCTTCTTCGCCGCCGTCCAAATGCGCGAAAGGCCGGGCGCGCGTTTGGCGCGGGCGAGCGCGCCCGCGAGGCCGACGGCGCGAACCGCCGCGCCCGCCCGCGCGTAAACCGCGCCGACGGCGGCGTTCTTGTAGACGACGTTTTCGTTCGCCCGGCGATGCAGAAACTCCGGGCAGGGTTTTTCGTCGACGCCGAGAAAAGCGAACAGCCGCGCGGCCTCGCGCGCCGGGTCGCCGGCGATTTCCTCCTGCAGGAAAATGCAGATTCGATCCGGATCGAACGCCTGCAGCCAGCGTTCGAGATGAGTCGCGTAGAGCGACTGCTCAAGGTACAGGGGATTGCGCGCGAAGGCGTCCTCGAAGGCGATGTTGGCGGCGTCGAGATGGCCCTTGCGCCATTCATGGAGGTGATTGGAGAACATCCGCTCCACCGGATCGCGCAGGGCCACGATGATCCGGAAGTCCGGATTGTAGTCGCGCGCGCGCTCGACGGCGGCGGCGTCGTAAAAATAGGACGGCGAAATTTCGCCGGCCGCCGTCGTCGAGGTCGCGAAATGCCGTTCGTACCAGTCATATCCGCGATCGAACCGGCGGGAAAAGAAATCGAGCTCCTTCGGGTTCGAAACCGCGACCTGCGCCGACCCTTCCAGCATGCGATGGAGCCACGTTGAGGCGCATTTCTGCGCGCCGACGCCGATGAAGGTCGGGCGCCGTCCCTCAGTCACGGGCCGGGTCCTTCGAACGCGGTCCGGGACGGTTCGTCGCCGCGCTTGCGGCGAACAGGGCGCCGATCAGGACATGGACGAGTTCGTGCTGGCGGAAAAAGGAATTATTCATGGACGCGCTGATGATGACGATCGCCGTGAAAAATAGGGGATAAATGCTGTCGAAAGATGTCGAACGCCTGTAAAATCGAAATGTCCGGGCGATATAGACGCCCAGAACGCCGGCGAGCGCCGCAAGGCCCGGCAGGCCGAGATCGTTCCAGACCTCGACGCCGACATTATGAAACCCCTTGACGGTCTCCAGCGTATTGTACCGTATCCAGACGACTTCCGGAGAGCGTTCGAAGACCCAGAAGGCCTGGTAGCCGCCGCCGATGACCGGGTGGCGGGCGATCTGTTC
>CAZBOC010000196.1:0-5652 GCA_964493225.1 uncultured Caulobacterales bacterium
GCAACGCCGGTCCGAAATTCGTCGATGCGCACTGTTACATTAACGCCTCACCGGCCGATTTTTCAATAGGGTCCGCAAAAAAAAGCTTGCCTGTGACCCCTTGACATGGCGGCGGACGGTCACGTTGCTAATTTTTCAGGAAATCGCCGCCCGCCTCCGGGATGCGGAAGATGTTGTTGCGAAATTTTTCGCCCCTGATCACGTTGTCAAGCGTCACGACCGTGATGCCGTTCTGGACGTCGCGGACGGCCCATTGCTTCAGCGCGAAGTCCGGCGCCTCGAGGATCAGCGAAAGCTCGCCCTCGGTCTCTTCCTCTTCCGAGGCGAACGTCACCGCCACGGTGTCGACGCCCCGGTCCACGCCGACGACCTTGGCGTCGCCGAGCTCGATTTTCCGGCTCAGCAGGAAGCGGAGCGGGGTCTTTTTGATGGGATAGAGGTCGGTGGTCTCAAGGTCGTTGTCGCGGACATAGACGTTGCCCTGCGTGGCAACGATCAGGAGCGGCGAGGGCGGCGCGTATTCAAAGCGCAACTGGTTGGGCCGGCGCAGATGGAATGCGCCGCTGGAAATCTCTCCGGACGGCGCGACCTGGGTGAATTCGCCGCGCATCGTCTCGAGCCCGCGGATGAAATCGAGCACCTTCTCGACGACCGCCTGGTCGCTCTCATTCTCGAAGACCAGGGCGCGCACGGCCCCTTCCGGATCTTCGGCGGGCCTGTTCACGATGGCGTCATCGCGGCTCGGGGCCCGGGCGGGCTCGGCGTGCTGCGCGGCGGCCTCGATCGCCGGCCGGGCGTTCGCCCCGTCGGGAAGCGCGATCTGGCCGGCGAGGGCGAATTCTGCGCAGGCGGCCGTGACGGCGGAAAAAAGGGCGATGCTCATGGGTCTCGGGTCTCCAAAGACGGCGCGGCGGGCGAGGACGCGGACGGCTCGCTCACTGCCAGTTATGATCGCGGCGACGCTTCGGCAATACCCCGCCGCGGCGGCGAAAATTGGCGTCGCAGCGGGCGAAATCCGGGTGAAAAAATGGCGCGTGGCCCGTCAGCCGGCGCAGACCGCGCCTTGGGGCCCCGCGATTTCGCCGCTCCAGCCGTCTTCCGCTCGGTTTTGCGGGGCCCGCCCCGGCGACCGCCCCGTCGCTGCTCGCCGCGCGCGGCGCCCTGCGCCAGACGCCCGCTCGCGACCGCGTCTTCAATGTCCGGACGCGGCGTTTGCGCAGCACCGGCGCAATCCCCATACTCCCGGCCGGAGCGGAAATCCCGGCGCGGCGGTCGCTGTTTTTTGAGGGCTCGACGAAGGCGGTGCCGATGGCGGTTGAAGCGGCGGCCGAAGGGACGGTCGAACGGGGCGTGGCGGGGGCTGGGTGTCTGCGCGAGCCGGCGCCGCATGGCTGGCGCGCGCTGGATGGGGCGACGGGCTCCCTGCCGGGCTGGCTTGACGGGCGGCTCTATCGCGTCGGGCCGGGGCGATTTGAGGCCGACGGGGCGGCGTTCTCCCACTGGTTCGATGGCGAAGGCCTGGTGCTCGCGATCGAGATCAGGAAAGGGGGCGCGCGCGCCGCCTGCAACTTCGTCGCGCCTTCAGGGGCCGGCGACCGCGGGCGCTTCGGCGCGGCGCCGCGAGGGTTTTTCAACCGGTTGCGGAGCATATGGGACCCCGCAGCCTATGTGAACGTCGCCAACACGTCGCTTCTTATGTGGCGGGGGCGAATGTATGCGTTGTTCGAGGCCGGCCTGCCGACGGAAATTGATCCGGAAACCCTCGCGACGATCGGAGAAACGGACCTCGAGGGAACGGTCCGCCGTGCGTTTTCCGCCCATCCGAAGTATCACGCCCGCTCGGGGGACTGGATCAATCAGGGCTTCCGGCTGACGCCGCGCCCGTGCATGGACTACATCCGTCTGCGCGCCAACGGCGGCGCCGAACACCTGTGCGCGGCCCCCACCAACAATAGTTCGTTCACCCATGATTTCGCGCTGACCGACCGGCACATTGTCACGATCTGCCCGCCGGTGTTCGCCCGGGCCGCGGACATGCTGCTGCGGGGCCTGCCCCTGTCGCAGGCGCTGCACTGGCGCGCGGACAGGGCGACCCGCTGGATCGCGACCCCGCTGGAGCCGCCGCATCGTCCGGCAATCCTCGAAACGCCGGCGCTCTTCTGGTCCCACACCGCTCAAGCCTATGAAGACGGCGATCACCTCGTCGTGCAGGGCGTCGCCGCCCCGGACGCCAGCGGCATGGACTGGCTCGCCGGCGTGCGCCGCGGCGCCGAGGCCCTGCCGCCCGCCTCCCCGGGGCGCCTGACCGAAGCGCGCATCGACCTCGGGAACCGCGCGATCACCCACAGGCCCCTGCTCGACGCCAGCCTCGATTTCCCGGCGGTCTCGCCGACCCGCCTCGGAGGGCGCGCGCGGTACGTCTACGCCGCGGCGTATCGCGACGAGGCGGCGGCCTACCGCGACCTTTTCGACGCGCTCGTAAAGATCGACCTTGAGGGCGGCGCCATGCGGAAGGCGGAGTTCGGTTCCGGCGTTTTCGTCAGCGAACCGGTCATCGCGCCCCGCCGGGGCCGGGCGCGCCGAGGACGACGGCGCGCTCCTCAGCGTGCTTTATGATTCCCATGCTGACGAAAGCGACCTCGCCGTTCTCGACGCCGCGACGCTGACGACGCTGGCCCGCCTTCCGCTGGGTCAGGCCCTGCCGATGAGCTTTCACGGATTATGGGCGCCGGCCTGAGAACGCATGCGCGCTTTCGAGGCCGAACGAAGCGCTTGACGGTCGCGCTCGACGATATTCCCGGCCGGCGGAAGAAAGCCTGCAATCGCGGCGGAGAAGCTGACGGACAGCGCCTAATCTCGGGACGAGAGGCGATCCGTATAAAGTCTAAAGGCGCGCGACTTCATCGTCGCTGAGGGCGCGAGCCTCGTCAGGGAGCATGATGGGGATCCCGTCCCTGATCGGATAGGCGAGGCGGGCCTTTTTCGACAGAAGCTCGTGCGCCTCGCGGTCATAGACGAGGGGCCCGCGCGTTTCGGGGCAGACGAGGATTTCAAGGAGCCTCGGATCGACTTCCTGGTGATTTTCCGTCTCCGACATCCTCGCGCGCCGCCCTATTGCAAGGTCTTGTCGCCGCCTTCGGAGACGCTCGACATCTCCATCAGCGCGATCAGACATTCGGCCCGGTCCATCGTGCTCGGCGCCTCGAGCAGCGCCTGTTTTTCGTTCGGCGCGAAGGGACAACCCATGGCGAGGGAGGATACGAGGGCCTGGATCGGCGCTTCCTCGACCGCGTCCCAGTCCGTCTTCAGCCCTTCCGCATCCAGATAATGGTGCATCGCTTCTTCGAGGCGCGGCCGGTCAACAAGCTCCGCAGACGGATCGCGTTCGTCGTCATGGATAAAGGCCGAGAAATCGACCTCCGCCTGGCGGTACGGCGTGTCGGCGTTCAGTTCCGACGTAATCCGGAAGCGCTTGATGCCCGTCAGACTGATCAGATAGCGCCCGTCGTCGGTCTCGTTGAACCCGGTCAGACGCCCGGCGCAGCCGACGGCGTAAAGGGGCGAGCGTCCGTCCATGACGCCGTCGCGCGGCTGGATCATCCCGATCCGCCGCGGGCCCGCGAGCACGTCGTCGACCATCCGCAGATAGCGCGGCTCGAAGATGTTGAGGGGCAACTGGCCGCCCGGCAGCAGCAGCGCGCCGGTCAATGGGAACAGCGGCAGGACGTCGGGCAGTTCAAAATGAAGCGTTTCGGTTTCGCGCCGCATGGGCTGGTCCCTTTCTCGCCTCAGGCGAACAATATCGACGACAGGCGGCGGCGACCCTTGATCGATACGGGATGGGCCGGCCCCAGCGCCTCAAAGACCGTCAAAAGTTTGGCCCGAGCCGCGCCCTCGTTCCAGTCGCGGTCGCGTTCGGCGATGGCGAGCAGCGCATCGACGCCGCTTTCCATGTCCCCGGCCCCGATATGGGCGCCGGCGAGGTCGAACCGCGCGGCGAGATCGTCCGGCGCCTGTTCGACCCGTGCGACGAGGGTCGCGATGTCGCCGCCGCCGCTTTCGGATTCGGCCAGATCGAGCGCCGCCTTGACGCTCGCCACCGAGGCGTCGCCATGCCTGTCGGCCGGGATCAGGTTGAAGATCTGGCGCGCCTGATCAAAGTCGCGCAGCGCGATATGACAGCGCGCCAGGCCGGCGAGGGCGCGCAGGCCGGCCGGATCGGCCGGATCGACTGATTGAGCGAGCGCGCCATAGGCCTCGGCCGCCGCCGCCACGTCGCCGGCTTCAAAGGCCGCGTCGGCGGAGGCGAGGATCTCATCGGCGCTGGGACCGCCAGGCTGCCCGCCGGCGGCCGCCGTCAGGCGATCGATGAAGGCCTTGATTTCGCTTTCCGGCAGGGCGCCCTGGAACCCGTCGATCGGTCGCCCCTGGAAGAAACCATAGACGGTCGGCACCGACTGGATGCGCAGCTGGGAGGCCAGCATCTGGTTTTTGTCGATGTCGACCTTGACGAGCTTGACCGCGCCGCCGGCCGCCCGCACCGCCTTTTCCAGGACCGGCGTCAGCTGTTTGCAGGGCCCGCACCATGTCGCCCAGAAATCGACGATGACCGGCGCGGACATGGACGCGGCCAGCACATCCTGTTCGAAGGTTTCGATCGTCGCATCCTTGATCAGATCGCCTCCGCCGGCCGGCGCGCTTCCCGAAGTCCCCAGTATCTCGCTCATGCGCCTCTCCAATTTTCCAGCTCATAAATGCGCATCACGGCGTCGGAACGCAACCGCTTGATCGACCGAGGCCATTTGCGCAAGCCTATAGCGGGTCCGACAGATCAATGATTTCGGCCTCGACCCCGCAGCTTTCCATGAAGCGAAGGAGGCCGGCCGGCGCGACGCCGGTCGAGGCCGTGTTTTCCAGCGGATGAAACCAGACCCGCTCAAAGCCCATCAGCGCCGCGTCGACGACGACGCCGGACAGCGCCCTCGCCGTCTCGTTCATGAGCGCGAACGGGGTCACGGAGCCCGGCTCCACGCCGAGCGTCGCCGTCATGAGATCGGGCCTTGCGAAAGAAAGCCGCCCCTTCGCCCCGATCCTCTTGCCAAGCCCCGCGAGATCGACGCGCGTGTCGCACCAGGCCACGGCGAGGTAGAGCGCGCCCCTCTTGTCCTTGAGGCAGAGATTCTTGGAATGGCCGCCAGGCATTTGCGTTTTCAGGCCCCTTCCCTCCTCGACCGTGAAGATCGCCGGGTGTTCGACGGTCTCATGGGCGAGGCCAAGCGCGTCGAGGGCGGCGAAGAGTTCGTTCCGGCGTGCGGCGCGCATTTCAGGCATGGCGGCGAGCGTCCTCAATCGGCGGGCGACGGTCGACGAGATAGCGTGACGGCTTGGCGACCTCCAGAACCCTCGCGCGGCTCCGCCTGCGCGGCCGGGCTCCCCGGCGGGAGCCTCGCGCCCCCCCGGCGCGGCGGCGAGCGGCAGGCTTGCAAACAGGGGTTGGCTGATGCATATACCAGTTTCGCCGAAATTCGGCCGGAGCGCGGGCGTAGCTCAGGGGTAGAGCGAAACCTTGCCAAGGTTTAGGTCGTGAGTTCGAATCTCATCGCCCGCTCCAGACTTTTCCTCCAGATTCTTTTTAAGGCCTTGTTTATCAAG
>CAZBOC010000197.1:0-1291 GCA_964493225.1 uncultured Caulobacterales bacterium
AGGGGTTCGGCTCGCTCGGCCTCATGACCTCCGTGCTGATGACGCCGGACGGCCAGACCGTCGAGGCCGAAGCCGCCCACGGCACTGTCACCCGCCACTACCGCGCCCACCAGCGCGGCGAGGAGACCTCGACGAATTCCATCGCCTCGATCTACGCCTGGACCCGCGGTCTGACCTATCGCGGAAAGATGGACGGCAACGACGCCCTCGTGAAGTTCGCCGAAACGCTCGAAAAGACGATCATCAAGACCGTCGAAAGCGGGAACATGACGAAGGACCTCGCGCTTCTCATCGGCGCCGACCAGAAATGGCTCACGACCACGGGCTTCATCGACAAAGTCGACGAGAATTTCCGCAAGGCGATGGGCGTTTGACGGCCGGCTCGCGCGGCCGCATGGGATGATCGTCAAGAGGCCGCGGCGCGCGCCGGATCGAGCGCCGCCTTACCGGACGCGCGCGACCTTGTGGCCGCCGCTATCCGGGCCGCGCTCTTTGTCCGTCCCGTAATCGCCAATGCGAGGAGATCGTGGACAAGGGTCGCTGTTTCGGGACGGTCCGCAGCGTCGGAGCGCGGATCGCCCCCGGCTGCTGCGCGCCGATCCGCCATGCGCGCCTCGACCAGCGCGGCCCGCCATGGAGCGGCGAGGCTCGTCTCGATGGCGCCGCCGAAGAAGATGGTGCCGTAGGCGCAAGCTGAGCGGGCGCTCATCCGCCCTGGGCGATGGGCTCGGCCGAGCCTTGAGCGCAGGTTCGCCGCCTCAACGGGGAACCGTCCGTAGCCGTCGACTTGGACTGCGAAACCGTTTGTACCCGGCGCGCCTTTCGCCGCTTCGACGACCCAGGCGTGGGCGCCCTCGCGTCGCTGGAAGACGGGCATCGGCGTCACGAAGTAGCGCCGCTTTTCATCGCCGGCGGCCATGAGAAGGTCGCGCAAATGCGGATGAAGTCCGCCGCCGCCGGGCGCCGCTCGACGCCATTCGCCTTCGGGGGAAAGGACCAGTCGACCGCGCTCGTCCGGCGGCAGAAAAAGCCTCTCTTCACAGGGCGTCAGCCCGTCTCGAAAGTCGCGCCAGCCATTCGCTCGGGCTTCCTCGCCCGTCACGACGAGCGCTCGCGAGGTGAATTTGCTGTAATCGGCGATTTCACCGCCGGCGAAGATAATCATACCGCTCTCCCCAAAATTCTCCTGACGCCGCGGCGGCGTTCGATCCCGCGGCCCCGGTCGCCCGGGCGCCCGCCGGCGGGGGATGCTCATTGCGCGGGGCGCCGGGGCCCCGCTGGTAGCCGAGCC
>CAZBOC010000197.1:1301-5617 GCA_964493225.1 uncultured Caulobacterales bacterium
GCTGGGAATGATCTTGGCGCGGCGACACGGGCCGGCGGTGATCTCCGTCACAGGGCGCGGGTTCCTGATAAGGCGGCGAGGCTCCAAGAGGCGGCCGCGGCGGCGGCCCTTTCAATCGCGCGCGGCCCATAGTCATATGCCCGCGATGACCGACGCCACTTCCGCCAAGCGACCGACAGAACGCCCCCGGGACCTCGACCGCGAGCGCGCGGCCCTCCATGCGGCCCTGAAGGCCGTCTTCGGCTTCAGCGCGTTTCGTCCCGGTCAGGAGGAAATCGCCCTCGCCGTCGCCCGCGGCGAAGACGTTCTCGCGGTCATGCCGACCGGGGCCGGCAAGAGCCTTTGTTATCAGCTCCCCGCCGTCGTCTCGGGCGGGCTCACGATCGTCGTTTCGCCGCTGATCGCGCTCATGGACAATCAACTCGCCCAGTTGAACGCGGCCGGCGTCGAGGCTGGCGCGATCCACTCAAACCGTCCGCGCGAAGAAAGCGTCGCCGACTGGCGGCGCGCGCAAAGGGGCGAACTGAAACTGCTTTACATGGCGCCGGAGCGACTGATGACGCCCCGGATGATCGCGGCCCTGAAATCGCTGCGCCTTGCGCGCATCGTCGTCGACGAGGCGCATTGCGTCAGTCAGTGGGGGCATGATTTCCGCCCGGATTATCTCGCGATCGGCGATCTGCGCCGCGAGCTGGCGGATACGCCCTTTGCAGCCTTCACTGCGACCGCCGACGCGCGCACGCGCGCGGAGATTCGCGAGCGCCTCCTCGGGCCGGCGGCGGTCACGCGCGTTCACAGCTTCAATCGGGCGAATATCGATATTTCGGTGACGCCGAAATTTGAGGGCAAGAACCAGCTCGTGGCGCTCGCCGAGGAACACCGCGGCGAACAGGGGATCATCTATTGTCTCTCGCGAAAGGAGACCGAAAAGATCGCCGATCTTCTGAACACGAACGGATTTCGCGCCGTCGCCTACCACGCCGGGCTCGCGCCTGACGAACGCGCAGAGCGGCTGAACGCCTTTCTGACCGAGCCCGACCTTATCGTCGCCGCGACGGTCGCCTTCGGCATGGGGATCGACAAGCCCGACATCCGCTTCGTCTTCCACTACGCCCTGCCCGGCTCGATCGAAGCCTACTACCAGGAAATCGGGCGCGCGGGGCGGGACGGCGCGCCCGCCCGCGCCGTCCTCCTTTACACCGCCGGCGACGCCGGGCGGCGGCGGCGAATGATCGCCTCGGGGGACAGCGATGCAGCGCATGCGGAGCGACGCCGGCTGGACGACCTTGTCGCCTTTTGCGAAGGCGCGGGATGCCGCCGCCAGCGTCTGCTCGCCTATTTCGGCGAGGACATTGCACCCTGCGGCGCCTGCGACGCGTGCCGGCGCCCCCTTGCAATGGTCGACGCGACCGATGCGGCGCGCCTCGTCGTCGAGGCGGTGCGCGAAACCGGGGAGACTTATGGCGCGGCTTTCATCGTCGACGTAATCCGCGGCGCCGACACGCAGAAAATCCGTGAGCGGAAGGCGGATTCCTTCGTCGTTTACGGCAAAGGCAAGGCGCGCCCGGCCGCCAATTGGCGACGAATTATTCGTGGTTTGATCGGCGAGGATTATCTCGAAAGCGATCCCGAATACGGCGTCTTACGACTGACGGCGAAGGGCCGCGCCGCGGATCAGTTCGAGATCCCCGAAGACGTCACGCCAAAACGGTCAGCCAGAAAATCCGTCGAGCCAGCCGACGCAACCGCCGCCGCGCTTTTTGCAATCCTGAAGGACAAGCGCCTTGAAATTGCACGCACACGGAGCGTTCCGGCTTACGTGATTTTCTCCGACCGCACGCTCCTCGACATGGCCGAGAAACGCCCCCGAACGCGCGAGGAATTCGCCGCCGTGTTCGGCGTCGGAGCGGCGAAAATCCGCGACTTCGCCGATGCGTTTCTCGCCGTCATCGCCGAAAGTGACGACGGGTGACGTGTTTCGTCGCCCGCCCGGAGGCGGCGTCGTCGTTCCGCGCCCGGACGGCCGCGAGATTGCGCGGCGTTGCGGCGGCGAGAACATCCGAGGCGTCGGCGCGGCGGAAGATCCCTCTCGGGGCGATGACGTTGCTCGCCGGCATCGCCGCTTCCCGCAGGGCGCCCGCGCGGACGGGAACGGGCGCGTTCGATCCGACGATGTTCCCAAATCCGCCGGCTTACTTGAAACCGACGATCTTCAAGGCGCCGGACATCGCAACCCGGGTCGAAGATCGGATGGGCCCCGGCGCGCGCCGCCGGGTCCGCCGAGGCCTGAGGCTTGAGGCTGAGGCTTGAGGCTGAGGCTTCATGCGGCGCGGGCATTTCAACCGACGGCGCCGCAGGCGCGCTCAGAAACGCAGTAGCGAGCGGGAAGGCGCCGTTCAAGATGCCCGACCGGCAGCCCCGCGGCCCGAGCCGACCGCCGGCGGGGCTGCGGCCAACCGCTCAGGCGAGGGCGTTTTCCAGCGCCGCCGCGATCGCTTCGACCGCTTCGGCCGCGCGCGCGCCGTCGGGGCCGCCGGCCTGAGCCATGTCGGCACGCCCGCCTCCCCCCTTTCCGCCGACGGCCCCGGCGCCGGCGCGAACCAGGTCCACAGCGCTCAGCCGGTCTTTCAGATCATCGGTCACCCCGACGGCCACGGCCGCCTTGCCGTCGTTCACGCCGACGAACGCGACGGCGCCGGTGCCGATGTTCGCCTTGGTGCGATCGATCAACCCGCGCAGCTCCTTGGCGGGTACGCCTTCAAGAACGCGCCCGACATAACGAACGCCGGCGATTTCGCGCGTCGCGGCGGCGACCTCGGAGGCTTCGCCGCCCGAAGAGCCGAGGGCGATCTTCCTGCGCGCGTCCGCGAGTTCCTGTTCTAGGCGCTTGCGTTCCGTCGCGAGCGCGTCGATCCGCGCCGGCAATTCCTCCGGCGTCGTTTTCAACGCCTCCGCAGCCGCGCGCGCGTACGCCGCCTGCTCGTCAAGATAAAGACGCGCCGCCTCGCCGGTGACCGCCTCGATCCGCCGCACGCCGGCCGCGGAGGCTGTCTCGGAGACGATTTTGAAAAGCGCGATGTCGCCCGTGCGCGCGACATGGGTGCCTCCGCAAAGTTCGACCGAATAGGGCCCGTCCTTATCGTCGAGGGCGGCGCCCATGGTCAGAACACGCACGTCCTCTTCGTATCTTTCTCCGAACAGCGCGATCGCGCCCGCCGCGACGGCGTCGTCATAGGGCATCACGCGCGTCTCGACGGGACCGTTCTGCATGATGACCGCGTTCACCGCCCCCTCGACCGCGCTGATCTCCGCGCGCGTCATGGCTTTCGGATGGGAGAAGTCGAAACGCAGACGATCACCGGCGACGAGCGATCCCTTCTGGGCGACATGGCCGCCAAGGGTCGATCTCAGCGCCTGGTGCAGAAGGTGGGTCGCCGAGTGATTGGCCCGGATGCGCCGACGACGGTCCGCGTCGATTGCGAGGCTCGCCGTCTGCCCGACGCGGCATTCCCCCTCCTCGACGACGGCAAGATGGCCATGCAACGCCCCGGCCCGCTTCTTCACGTCCGAAACGCGCAGACGCGCGCCCGTCGCAAACGTGATCACGCCCGTGTCGCCCGCCTGGCCGCCGGCCTCCGCGTAAAATGGCGTCTGGTTGAAGAAGACCTCGACTTCCGCTCCCTCGGAAGCGAGATCAACGCGCGCGCCGTCCCTGACGATCGCCTGGAGAACGCCCTCGGCGCGGTCGTGCAGGTAGCCGAGGAACTCGCTGGCCCCGACCTCCTCGCGCAATTCAATCCAGGCGCCTTCGTCTGCGGCGTCCCCTGATCCCGACCACGCCGCCCGGGCGGCCGCCTTCTGGGCCGCCATCGCCTCGTCGAAGCCGGCGACGTCGACGTTGCGCCCCTCGCGGCGCAACGCATCTTCGGTGAGATCAAGGGGAAATCCGTAGGTGTCGTAAAGGCGGAAGGCTGTCTCGCCGGGCAGGGCTTCGCCGGCGCCGAGCCTCGCGACCTCCTCGGCCAGAAGCTTGTTGCCGCGTTCCAAGAGGCCGCGGAACTTTTCTTCCTCGCCGCGCAAGGTCTCGACGATCAGCGGCAGAGCGCGCACGAGTTCGGGGAACGCGGCGCCCATTTCGTCAGCCAGAACGGGGGCGAGCCGCGCGAGGACCGGCTCGCGGACCCCGAGCCCGGAAGCATAGCGCATCGCCCGCCGCATGATCCGGCGCAACACGTAGCCGCGCCCCTCGTTCGACGGCATGACGCCGTCGGCGATCAGGAAGGACGCCGCGCGCAGGTGGTCGGCGAACACGCGGT
>CAZBOC010000198.1:0-5604 GCA_964493225.1 uncultured Caulobacterales bacterium
GCCGCCGGCGCCATGAACGGTCAGCGGGTAGTCGATGGCGGCCTGGATCAAGAAGCGGTTCAGCACGGTCCCGTAATCGCCGTCATAGTCAAACCGGTTGATCAGTTGCTCGTGTCGTCGGGTTTGCTCCGTATGCGTGCCCCAGACGATGCCCTGGTGCAGATCCGTGATCCTGAGCCCGTCATTCTTTGCGTAGAACTGGAACAGGAGCTGATCCAGACACTTGGTCATGTGATAGATCGAGCCCGGATTAGCCGGGTAAAGAATTTCCATTTCGGAGGTTTCGCCGTCGAGGGTTTCGACGCCGACCGGCAGATAGCCTTCGGGAATCGCCGCGCCGATGGTCGAATAGCCGTAAACGCCCATCGTGCCGAGATGGACGAGGTGGGCGTCGACGCCGGTCTCCACCAGGGCGTTCAGGACGTGGTGGGTCGCGTTGACGTTGTTCGAGACCGTGTAATTCTTGTGCAGGTCGGAAATCATCGAATAGGGCGCTGCCCGCTGCTCGGCGAAATGGACCACGGCGTCCGGTTTCACGTCGCCAAGCCATTGCTTGAACAGCTGGTAGTCGCGCGCCACGTCGAGCAGATGGAAATGCAGGCGGCGTCCCGTCTCCTGCAGCCAGATCCGCGTGCGTTCCTGGATCGAATCCATCGGCGTAAGCGACTGGACCCCGAGTTCCGTGTCGATCCAGCGACGGCTGAGATTGTCGATTATATGCACCTCATGCCCCTGGTCCGACAGGTGCAACGAGGTGGGCCAGCCGACGAAACCGTCGCCGCCGAGAACTGCGATTTTCATTAGGTTATCCCTCCGCACTTTTCGATGCCGCCGCGGGGACGCGTCAAGGCAAGGCCCTGGATCGGCCGTTCGCCGCAATAGTCCGGCGTTCTCGCCAGCGTATACCTTTTTTGGCGTGACGCCCATCCGACGAAGACGGTGGTTTGGTATGCCGGCGATGGCCAGTCAAGCCCCCGGGTGACACGCTCTGTGCGGATCCCGAACTCTCCAAGCGCTCCGGCCCGGGACCACGTGAAGGATCGTGGCTTGCGGGCGATGGGCGGGAGACACGGACGATTTTTCGGCGTTTGGGCCGTGTTGCATTTTTGTTCTTGAAGCGCCGCCGGATCGCGGGGCGGGTTCCGGCGGCGCGCGCGCCCGTTTCGCCCGGCGGGAAAGGCCCCCCTGCCAGCGCCGCGGTTCGCTTTGTCCGCCGCGGCCCGCAAACGGCCGCCGTCGGCCGCCGCTTTTTTCCCCAGGCTTTCCGGGATATTGGTGACGCGCGCCCTTTCCGCGTTTTGAAAGGTTTTGATCCCATCAGGGGCGCATAGCGTAACCTCAGGGCAGGGATCGGGGTTTTTTTGCGGTGAAATTCGCCTTCAACATTCTGCTTGCGCTGGGCGTCTGCGCGGCGTTGCCCGCGTGTTCTCGCGGCGACGGGAACGAGGCTCGGCGCGAAGGCGGCGAAGCCGTCAGGGTTATCGCGCGGCGCGTCACTTTCGACCGCGCCGTCGACCGCGTCGAAGCAGTGGGAACCGCGCGCGCGCGCCGGGCCGCAACGATCTATCCTGAAGCGGGCGGCGAAGTCACGGCCGTCAATTTCGTCGCCGGCGATCTCGTCGATCGGGGAACCGTCCTCGCCACGCTCGACGACGCGCAGGAGCGCCTCGCCGTCGCCCGCGCCCGCGTGACGCTGAACGAAGCAAAACAATTGCTGGCCCGTTACGAAAGGATCGATGTCCCCGGCGCGGTTTCCGAAAGTCAGATCGATTCCGCGCGCATGGCCGTCGAGGCCGCGCGCATCGAACTCGACATCGCGCAGCAGGTCCTCGCTGAACGACGGATCATAGCGCCCTTCAGCGGCCATGTCGGCATCGCGCAGGTCGATCCCGGCGAACGCGTGACGGCGGCCGCCGCAATCGTTCAACTCGACGCCCGGGAGGTCTTGTTCGTCGATTTCGAGGCGCCGGAAGAGACATTCGGCGCAATCAGCGAAGGCGACGTCATTTCGCTCGCGCCCTTTTCGGGCGGCGGGGCCGTCGATGCTGTCGTGCGAACCGTCGGCGCCCGGATCGATCCGCAGCGGCGCCTGTTCACCGTGCGCACCGAGCTCGACAACCGCGAGGACCGTTTTCGCCCGGGCATGAGCTTTCGCGTCGAGTTGACGCTTCCGGGCGGCGTCTTTCCTGTCGTGCCCGAGGCGGCGATTTCCTGGGGCGGCGACGGCCCCTACATCTGGGCGGTCGAAGACGGCGCGGCCCGGCGGCTGGCGGTGACCATCGTCTCGCGCAGGGAAGGCGAGGCGCTCATCGACGCGCCCCTCGCCGAGGGCGACGTGATTGTCGCCGAGGGCGTCCAGAAAGTGCGCGAAGGCGCGGCGGTGGAGGCGATCGGCGAGAGCCCGGAGGACGCGACGCAAACGAGCGCTTTCGGCGGCCGCGCGACGTCGGGCGGCGCCTTGGGAAGCGGCCGTCGATGAGCCGAGGCGCGCAATCGCAGCGCTCGGGCTTGCCCGAACTCGCCGTCAAGCGTCCGCTCCTCGTCGCGGTTTTGAACCTTCTCATCCTGATCGCGGGTCTCGCAGCGGTCTTCGGCGTCGACGTGCGCGAATTGCCGGACGTCGACAGGCCGATCGTCACCGTGCGCGCAGCCTTCCGGGCGGCGCGCCCGAAACCATTGACGCGGAAGTGACGAGCGTTCTCGAAGGGGCCGTGGCGCGCGTTTCGGGCGTCAGGAAAATTCGCGCGTCGAGTGAAGAGAACTCATCGCGAATGCGCGTCGAGTTCAATCCGGGCGTCGACCTCGACGACGCGTCGGCCGACGTCCGCGAGGCCGTCTCGCGCGTTTTGCGCGACTTGCCGGACCGCGTCGAAAACGTCTTCGTCACCAAGGCCGACGAAGACGCCGATCCGATCATCGACCTCGCCATCGTCAGCGACGCCTACGCCGAGGACGAGCTTTCCCGGATCATCGAAACCGACGTCGCGCCGGAAATCCTCTCCGTCGACGGGGTGGCGGCCGTGCAGGAATTCGGCGCCCGCCAGCGCCAGATGCGCGTTGTCATAGATCCGTTGCGATTGAACCGGTTCGGCTTCACCGTCCGCGACGTCGCCGACGCCCTGCGACAGGCCCCGTTCGACGTGCCCGCCGGCAGCTTTCGTTCGCAGGATCAGGAACTGATCGTGCGCGCGCAGGCGACGGCCGCGACGCCGGACCTCATCAAGGACGTCGTCATCGCCAACGGCGTGCGCGTCGGCGAGGTCGCCAATGTGGTCCTGGCGCCGGCGGATGCGACGAATCTCCTGCGCCTCGACGGCGAACCGGTCATCGGACTCGGCGTCGTGCGACAGGCGCAGTCGAACACCATCGAGATTTCCGGCGCCGTGGCGCGCAAGGTCGCGCAGCTGAACCGCCGCTTCGACGACCTGAGGATCCGCGTTCTGTCCGACGACGCGGTCTTCATCCGCACATCCGTACGCGAAGTGATTTTCAGTCTCGCTTTCACGATCGCGATCGTCGTGGCGACCATCTGGCTTTTTCTCGGCTCCCTGAAGGCCACGCTCATCCCGAGCGTCGCCATTCCCGTGGCCCTTGTCGGCGTGATATCCGGCGTCTGGCTTTTCGGTTTCTCCATCAATCTTCTGACGCTTCTCGCCCTGGTCCTCGCGACGGGCCTCATCGTCGACGATGCGATCGTCGTCCTGGAGAACGTCCAGCGCCGTCAGGCCGAGGGCGCGCCGCGCCGCGCCGCGGCGGCGATCGGAACGCGGCAGGTGTTTTTCGCGGTCGTTGCGACGACGGCAGTGCTTGTCGCGGTTTTCGTTCCCATCGCGTTTCTGCCGTCCACGACGGGCCGCCTGTTTCGGGAATTCGGGGTCGTTCTGGCCGTCGCCGTCGTGATTTCCTCCTTCGTATCCCTGACGCTCGCGCCGGCGATCGCCGCCCAGTTCGATCTCGTCGGCGGGCGATCCGGACCCGGAACCCTTATCGGCGAACGCGCCCGGGATCTCTACGGGCTAGGACTCGACTGGTGTCTCGACCATTCCGGCGGCGCGTTCTGCGCCTTTCTCGCCGCCGCGCTCGCCGCGGGCGCGCTCTACGCGACGCTGCCGAGCGAGCTCGTTCCGCCGGAGGATCGCGGCAAGGTCAGTGTCTTTGCGACCGGACCGGACGGCGTCGGCCTGTCCTATATGGAGCGACAGGCGGCCAAGATAGAGGACGTTCTGGTCCCCTATCGCGAAAGCGGGCTCATCGCCTCAATCTATACGATCGTCGGTCGATATGATCCGAACCGGGTCGGCGTCACCGCGCAGCTGGCGCCGTGGGACGCGCGCGACGTCTCCCAGGACGAACTCATCGCCGAACTCTCCGGCCCGATGTCGGATATTCCGGGCGCCCGGGTGTCGGTTTACGGACGCGGCAGCCTCAATATCGGCGGCGGCAATCGCAGCGGGCTCGAAGTTGCGCTGACCGGCGGCGATTACGACGCGATCTACGCGGGCGCGCGCGCGCTTTCTGACGCGATCGACGCGCGATCGGAAATCCTGTCGAACCCCGACATTTCCTATCAGCCGACGCAGCCGCAATTGTCGGTGAAGGTCGATCGCCGGCGCGCCGCGGATCTCGGCGTTTCGCTGGATGAGATCTCCCTCACCCTGCGCGCGATGGTGGGCGGGGAGGATCTGGTCGACCTCAACGTGCGCGACCAGGCGATCCCCATCATGCTCGAGGCGGAGATGCGGTCGATCCGTTCGCCCACGGATCTCGCCAATCTTTTCGTGCGCTCCGAGACGGGCGCGCTGATCCCGTTGTCCAGCCTCACCGTTTTTCGCGAGGAAGGCGTCGCCGCCGAACTGGATCGCGTCGAACAGCGCCGGGCGATCGAGGTCGAGACCGACATCGCGCCCGGCGTTCCGCTCGCGGACGCGGTGGCCGAGATGGAGCGGCTGGCCAACGAGACGCTTGCCGACGGGATCAGCATGATCCTGCAGGGCGAAGCGGAAACGCTGGCTGAATCAACCCGCGACATCGCGCTCACCTACGTTTTCGCTCTCGTGATCGTCTTCCTCGTTCTCGTCGGGCAGTTCGAAAGCCTCACCAGCCCGGTCGTCGTCATGCTGACGGTCCCCTTCGGCGTCGCCGCCGCCGTCTACGCACTCGCCATTTCCGGCGTCTCGCTCAACATCTACTCCCAGATCGGTCTCATCCTGTTGATCGGGCTCATGGCCAAGAACGGCGTCCTTCTGGTGGAGTTCGCCGACCAGCTTCGCGCCGAAGGCCGCAGCGTCCGCGAGGCGGCGAGGGACGCGGCGACGACGCGGGCGCGGGCGATCGTCATGACGGTGATGTCTACGGCCCTCGGGGCCCTGCCGCTGGTCGTCGCCGGCGGAGCGGGTTCGGAGGCGCGCCGCTCGATCGGCTGGGTCGTCTTCGGGGGCCTTGGTTTCGCGGCCGTTTTCACGCTCTTCCTGACGCCGATCTTTTATCTCTGGATCGCTCGCCTTGGCGGGGCGCGCAGTTCGCAGGCCGAGGCGCTGGCGCGGGAACTGGAAGAGACGGGCGCGGCGGCGTCGCGGCCGAGGGCGGCGGAATGCGCCGGCGGCT